>DATDWE010000040.1:0-7540 GCA_035289765.1 Candidatus Nanoarchaeia archaeon | reverse complement strand
TATTTATTCTTGTCTCCATTGCATTGATACTCCTGATGTCTCCTTATGAGCCGATAACATCAAATGCAGTTGCTGATGTGACTGCTTATGTCACAGCTGCTGAGTTTGTCGGCCAGAACATTGTCTTGCTGGTTGTGGTCTTCCTTGTCCTTGGGCTTGCCATAGGTGGGATCATATTCCTGATAAAACAGCACAATATAAGGCAGAGGATTCTTGCAGGAATACCCCATGAAAAGCTTGAGACAATCCGGGAATATGCCAAGTCAACCATGGCAAAAGGCTTCACAAAAGAGCAGGTAAAAAAGGCCCTTATTGACACAGGATGGCAGGAAAGCCAGGCAGACGCTTTATTGCACGAATTCTAGTTTTTAGTAAAATTTATATAAAAGCCCCTCTAAAACAACCTTAAAATGCAGATAAAAGAGCTAAAACCAAGGCAGGGAAATGCGGATATAACAGCTGAAGTAGTTGAAAAAGGCGATGTCAGGGAATTTAACAAGTTCGGGAAGACCGGCAAAGTCTGCAATGCAAAGATACAGGACGATTCAGGAACAATCTCGCTTACCTTGTGGAATGAGCAGGTTGACCAGGTCAAGGTCGGCGACAAGATCCATATAAAGAACGGCTATGTCAATGAATGGCAGGGCGAACTCCAGCTCACAACAGGCAAGTTCGGCTCATTGGAAGTCATAGGCTCTTCAGACAATCCTGATGCAGACTCAGTCACTGAGGATGAGCTCACTGAAGAGGAAGCTCTTGAGAACCTGGGAAAGAAAGAACCTGCTCACGTCATGACAAAGGATGAGAAGACAGAAGAAGAGGACCTTGAAGAGCTGACTGAAGAATCAGAAGCAGATGATGAGAATCTGGACATAGAAGAAGAGAATGTTGAGTGATTTTGTTTTTATAATCTTTTAGTGAATCTCTGGGGCAGTAGCTCAACCTGGGAGAGCACCACGCTGAAGACGTGGTTGTTGGGGGTTCAAATCCCCCCTACCCCACTTTATTCTTAGTTGTGCTGAACAAAGAAGCGCATGGAGTGGGGCTGAGCGCAGCGAACGCCCCACACTAATCTACGCGCGAGCCTAGTAATGAGGCTCGTGGGAATCCCACCTGCCCCACTTTCTTTCTGATGAAACAATCTGATTAACTAGTTTTATGCACCCAGCTTCAATTGTCCCATTATTGTTCCGGCGATGATATTGAATATCAGCATGATGAGCATAGACACAATGACATATGATATTGTGCTCTTAATGAGATTCTTGCCGAGCGTGAACTTCTCTCCGAGATTGTCTGCGCCGTTCTCTATGCCGTTTGTTATGATTGTAAGTATATAGATCAGCTGCACTACATACAAGCCGACAATGGCCTGGAAATAGAATGTAGGGATACCCTCTCCAAACAGTGTCACCATCCCTCCTGCAGCTCCAAGCCCTGATGATTCCTGGCCTGCAGTGAGTGTCCTGAGCTGCGTTCCAAGCTGACCAAGTATTGTCGTTATCATAGAGGTTATTCCAATCACAATGCCTGCGATTGCAGGAGTCAGGAATTTTATCTGCGAATTCATCGAGCTTATTGTGTCTGACATCAGGTCTTTAAGCCTCTCATCAACCCTGTGGATCTCCTTGATGTACCTTGAGACGCTTATCACAGCCCTTGCAGCTATTGCAGGACCCTTCTTTGCGCTCTCCGTTAGCACCTTCATCGAGCTTTCGATGAGTGTTGATGGATAATAAACAAGAGCTCCATACTTCTCATCAAATATCGCGCTCTCAACGCCCATTCCAAGCCTTGTTATGTTCGATGACACTGCCTTGAAGAATCCCCCTGACACGCTGTCGCCCATCACCTCAGCAACTCTGCTGAATGCTATCTCAGCAGGCAGGCCGTCTCCAAGCCTGTTTCCAAGCTGGAACAGCGCAGAAGCGAACTCCTTCTCAAGCTCTTTTGCCCTGTCTCTTATCTTTATCACATTGGATGACTTCATCCTGAAATAGATCCCTCCCCCTACACCAAGCCCCAGGATCAAAAGAAGGCTGACAAGCGCAGCTCCAAGACCAAATGGGCCTATAATATCTCCGACTCCCACTGCACCCTCTTCTCCAGGAGGGCATCCCTGCGATCTTCTATATTCCAGGAAGGAGAATTTTGCATTCGGATCGCCTATCTCATATGTTGTCTTGATCGGAGGTTCTCCGTCCTTTGTTATTGCAAGATCCCAGTTTGAGCCTCCGCTCAGCACGTGTATCATTATCGGGCTCATTCCCACCAGCAGGAATATCGCTATAAAAATGATACTCAACACTGCAGGACTTATCTTGAGCTCAAGATTGCCTATAGGGATGATCATATTCCTGTATTTCTTCAGCTCTGGATTCTCTTCTGATATATCCGTGTCTCCATATCCTGTCGGCCTGTTGGAAAGGATGCTCTTGCCAAGATAATAGACTCCTATAGGCAGTGCGAGATTGTAGAGCGCAGCAAGATGATACCATTTTACCTGGCACATGAAGCTCACTACCAAGGGAAGTATCACAAGGCCCAGTATCGGCATTATGATTCCAAGCATGTGCAGCATTGTTATTGGCGACTTCAGGTTCTGGGCATAGTGAAGCATCTTCTCATAGGTTTCATCAAGTATGACAGACAATGCCTTGTCCAGGAGGCTTATCCTCCTTTCTTCGCTCGGCTCATATAATGATGATTCAACAAGATGGAACGCCTCTATGAACTCCATATTCCATCTCTTCCACGTGTCAAGGTAATAATCCATTGAATCCTTTATTGATTCGAACTTCTCTGTCTCAACATCCCATATCACCTTCTTGAGGTCGAGGGAGAGCGGAGACGCAAGATGGTCAGAGGCAAACCTTATGGCCAGCTCAAAGTTTGACGTGTGCCTCATGTAGGTCACGACATAGAATATGCACAGCACCATCTGGTTGCTTGCCTTCATTCTCCAGCTGTTTGCTATGAACATGGGCAGGTTGTTGAGCGGAGAGTAGATTGCTGCCCCCACTGCCAGGAAAAATATGATAAAGAATGTTGACTGCAGCAGGATAAAGCTTGCAATAGACCCCACAAGTATCAAAGCCAGCGGCGCAAGAATGGCGAATGAGACAACTCCAGATGGGGTGACATTGAGGTGGCATATCCTTATCGCTTCCTCATATTCCTGGATCTTCTTCTTATCAGGCGTTATCTTCAGGATATTCTCGCTTATGCTGCACAGCTTCTCATAGATAGTGAGCCTTTTCGGCATGTACTCTTTCTTGAACTGGGAGAAATCCTGCGATGTCACTGTGCTGACCTCGCTTTCTTCAGTCAGCGACTCTTTGAACTCTCTTCCGAGCTTCTCCCTATACTTGACCATAATATCTTCTATCTCTTTCTTCTCTATCCTGTCCTTGCCGCCTTCTTCTTCAGCTGCCATCAATAATCAGGGATAAGAGAACCAAATCACCTCTTTCCCACCTCTCTTTTTCTATATGATCAATGCTATTTTATCCCTTTCTTCTTAAGCTCGCTCTTCAGCCAGATCTCCCACTCAGTGAATATCCTTTTGGGGTCAAGCGTTCCTGTCTCTCTCTTTATATTGTCAGAAAGTATGTGCATCTTGTCATTGCATCTCAATGTGAATGGAGCCTCAAGCAGATCCATGTCATTCATCTTCTTTGCATAGTCAACCTGAGTCTGCTTCATTTTTGCCCTGAGCTCAATGTTATCCCACAAGGCATCCCAGTTTCCTGCGAAGTCAGGTATATTCGCTGCTATTGCCTTGAGGACATCGCTGTCCCCGTTCATGAGATCATCTGTGATGACCAGCTCATCTGCTTTGCTGTCATACTTCATGAGGTCTGTAAAGCCGTTCTCCAGAAGCGGATCCTCTGCCCAGTGCTTCCTCACCTCAGTTATCTGCGTCACCCTTCTCTTCCTTTCACTGCCTCCCGGACTCTTTATAGGGTTTGCAACTATGATAAGGTCTGTTGCCTTGAATGATGTCTTTGGGACTCCTATATCATTGACAACCCTGTCAAACACTCCATAAGGGCTGTCGCCGTGTATTGTTCCTGCAACAACATTGGCTGCTGCTCCGACCCTCATTGCCTCGTAGAGCGCAAGAGCTTCCTTGCTCCTCACCTCTCCTATGATCAGCGATGAGTCGCCAAGCCTTAATGTTGCCCTTATTCCGTCTGCAGCGCTCACCTCTGACGTGCCTCTCACAAGGGCTGAGGCAACCTTCATGGGCTGTATGTTAAAGCCAAGCTGCCTAAGCTGTGTTGTTGGCAGCTCAAGCGTATCTTCGATTGTTATCACCCTATACCTCCTCATTATCTCAACCATGAGGCTGCTCAGGAATGATGATTTACCAGAGCTTCTTGTTCCTGCTATGAGCAGGCTTCTCGTGCCGTCAATCACAAAGCTCAGGAACCCGGCTGTTATGGTGTTTATCATCTTATTATGCATGAATAAAGGAAGCGTCCATGGCTTGTCCCTGTGCCTTCTGAAAGAATAGGCAAGGCCAGTAGGGTTCAATGGCGAGCTTATGACAGCCACTCTTGTGCTTGCTCCTGGGAGCAGAAGCTCTGTATCAAGCATTGGATTTGCCTCGTCCAGTGGCCTTCCAGATATCATTCTCAGTTTTGATGCCCATGACTCTGCTTCTGGGATTGTCGGGACTATGTTTGTGTAGCAGTCAGCATAATCGCTGTGGACAATGAATATCGGGATCCTTCCCATGGGGGAGTTTATGGAGATGTCCTGTATCTTATCATCCTGAAGAAGCACTTCTATGAGCCCGAAGCCCACAGTGTATCTTACAAGGATCTGTGTCAGCTCATCAATCTCCTTTTCATTCAGCTTCACATTCCTGTAGGTGATCAGCTCTTCAATCAGGTCATGCCCGATATTATAGAATACTTCCCTCATCCTCTGCGGGTTCACGAACTCAGCTCTTGTCGGCTTGTGCTCTGCCATTATATTCCTTGCCAGGTCAAGTATCTCATATTTCTCCTCGCTGAGCTGGAATTCAGGCGGCATCATATGGTAGAGGTATTTCACGTCATCCGGGAACTTGAAGACTGTGATCTCAGTGTCCTCTCCCACCATGTAGCTGTCTATCTCCTCTCCTTTTGGAGGATAATCTGACATCAGCTTTGTGAACATGAAATCAGGCCTTATTGAGGGGTGGAACAGGTCCCTGTAGACTTCCCTGTCCCCTACTTTGTATCCTGAGATCTTATGCTTGACAATGGAGATTATCTTTGTCTTTTCAAGAAGATTCGCCACATACATGAGCAGGGAGACATATCTCTTTGTGCAGTAGGCATCACCTTCATTTGCTGTTCTCTGCATGGCAAGCTTCTCATCCCTGATCTTCCTTCTCAGCTCCACATATGCTGAGATTGGATCTTCCTTGATCTTCCTGAAAACGGCATTCTGGAGGTAAGCGTATCTCTGGTTGACATCCCTTGGGCATTTTCCATTGAAGCTGAGGGCTTCATATGAGAAATAGTCCTTCTCCCTTCCAAGCTTCAGATAGAGCATTGCAATCTCAAGAAGGAGGCCTGTGTCTTCATACCCATACTCATAATCCCTTTTTTGGTTGAGGATTATCTTTGTTGCGTTCTTGACCTGCACAAGAGTCTCTATGATCTTAGCCATGTAAACAGGGTCATCTTCAATTGAGGGGCTTCTTATTATCCTGCTGCAGTCCACTCTCAGGATTACGTCTTCCCCTTCCCTTATCACTTCGTAATTCCATACTTCTTTTTCTGCCATATTATTCTCCTGGATTTATTATTCTGTTCTGCCTCCTCTATCTTCCTGCATCATTTAAGCCTTGATTTCCTTGATTCTTTTGACTCTCTCCTGAGCATCTCTAGGGCAACCTCAATCACATGGCTCTTATTCCTGTATCTTGTCTTGTCAGTGGTCTGGGAATTCAGCCATCCTATAAGGTCTTCATCAATTGTTGCGCTTATCGGTTTTTTCATAATTTACGCCCTTTTTGACATATTTACACCTATTATAGGGCTGTAAATGCATGTTATTTTATATATTTTATGTTTTTTTATATTATAATATATTATATTATAATATAAACCGAAAGACTTATATACAAATAATCCAACCACCATATGAAAATGAGGAGATACACATTCACATGGGTGATGATAATGCTGGTGCTCATATTCTCCCTTGTCTTTATGATGGCAAGGCCGGGCATAACCGGCTACTCTGTGCTTGACCAGAGCAAATCATACAGAATCCCAGTGTATATGACCACGTTCATTGTTCTGCTGATCATAATAATCATCCTTGTTTTTGTGCTGCTGGCGATGAATGTGCATTCTGGCAGGAGCAGGATAAAAGAAGAGGAGTCTATAAGAGAACTGCTGAAGAATATCAAATAATATTTATATAGGGGCATATCTTATTATGTTCAAAGAGGTGAATGATGCCTAACGGCGCAATGGACGAGATGCCAAGAAGAGAGGAGCCGAAAAAGCACGGTCTTGGCGGATCCTTGTTCGGCAAGCACGAGACAGAGGTTTCTCCTATTGCACTTACAGACCTTTCAAACCAGATAAACAACCTCAGCAGGAGGCTGAGGATTCTTGAGGAGAGGTACACAAACCTGAGGAAGAACACCCAGCTCACTGACCAGAACATTCTTAAGATCAGTAAGGACTTCCAGAGAGAGATCTCTGCTGCGACATCAGATGCCACTGACCTCAGGAGGGATTTCCTTGACCTGAAGGACAAGGTCAGGCTGATTGTAAAAGAGCTTGTGGAGTGCGCAAAGACAGAGGAAGTCAAGGTTCTTGAGAGATACATCAATATGTGGGATCCTGTCAAATTCATCACAAAGAATGATGTGGAAAGGATTGTGGAAGACAAGGTGAATGATATCCTTGCCTCTGAGAAATCAAAAGATTTAAAAGAATAGGGTTATATTATCATATAAAATGGTTTTTTTAAAGGATCTTTTTGCCCAAAAACCAACACCAGCAAGACAGGCTGGGCCTTCAGATATACCTACAGAGAAGGTCATATCGCTTAAGGATCAGGGACTATCAGTCAATCAGATTTATGAGACACTGCAAAGGCAGGGTTATTCAATAGACCAGATAAGCCAGGCATTGAATCAGGCTGACCTGAAAGAAGGTGCTGTGTCAATAAGAGGTGAAAAAATGCCAGAAGAATATCCGAGAGCTCCTCCAATGGGGCCTCCTCCAGAGCCAGGATTCGGGCCAATGTCCCCTCCTGAAATGCCTCCTATGCAGCAAATGCCCTATGGGGGAATGCAGGCCGGCATCAGCGAAGAGAGGATTCATGAGATTGCAGAGGCTATCATAGAGGAGAAATGGACAGAGCTTATTGACAATGTCAACAGGATAATAGAGTGGAAAGACAACACAGAGTCAAAGATAAACAGGCTGCAGCAGAAGGTTGATGACCTTGGCCACAGCTTTGACAGGCTTCATGAGGGAGTTCTAGGCAAGATCGGAGAGTATGACAAGGGGATAGTGGA
>DATDWE010000039.1:0-16615 GCA_035289765.1 Candidatus Nanoarchaeia archaeon | reverse complement strand
ATGAGGAAATGGAGCGATTTCTCATTGCCTGCCTTGTATTCCTCAACTGCTTTTGGATTGTCTTTTATGGCAGACTTGCATATCCCATCGAGCTCTGAGGCATCTGACATCACCCTCAACCCAAGGCTCTTCACATACTCCCTTGGAGAGAACTTCCCTTCCATGAGCTTCTCGATTATCTTCTTTGCGACATTCTCTGTTATCTCCTTCCTCTCAACCATCTCAAGCAGCTCAATCATGTGGGTGTGGTCAATCCCGATGTCATCAAAAGTCTTGTTGTTGTAATTCATGACCCTGACAAGCTCTCTTCTCAGCCATCTTGCTGCAAGCACTGGATCAATCTTCTGCGCAACCTTCTCAAACATCTCTGCAAGAGGCCTTTCCTGGGCAATCACCTCTGCGTCTGTCCTGTCAATATGGTATTTCTGGATGAACTTCAGGACCTTGTCCTGGGCAAGCTCAGGCATCTCTTTCTTCACTTCCTCAACCCACTCGTCATTGATGTCAGTCACAACAAGGTCTGGATCAAGGATATAGCCGTAATCCTCCTCTGTCTCCTTTGTCCTCAGCCTTGAGGTTATCCCTTTCTCTGAATCCCATGCTCTTGTGTCCTGGACAAGCTTCTTTCCATCTGCAATCTCTTTTTTCTGGCGCTCTACCTCGTATCTTAATGCTCTTTCAATCTCCTTGAAGCCGGTTATGTTCTTGACCTCAGACCTCACATAGCCTGATTCCTTTATGCTTATGTTCGCATCTGCTTTTATTATGCAGATGTCCTGGTCAAATATCCCGATATAATTGAGCACTGTGATAAGCTTCCTCATGAAGTCCCTTGCCTCTGCAGGGCTGAACATCTCAGGCTTTGTCACGACCTCAAGCAATGGCCTTCCTGACCTGTTGTAGTCAACAAGCACAAATGGGCTTGCTGCCATGCTTCCTGGATGCACAAGCGAGGCAGGATCCTCCTCAAGATGCACCCTTACCAGGCCGATCTCCTTTTCGTCGGAGATTCTCAGCTTCCCTCCTGTTCCGATAGGGAGCTCATATTGCGTTATCTGATAGTTCTTTGCCATGTCAGGATAGAAGTAATTCTTCCTTGAGAACACAAGCTGCCTGTTTATTGTGCAGCCTAATGCCAGGCATAATCTTATTGCAAACTCAACTGCATCCTTGTTCAGGACAGGCTTTGCCCCAGGATGGCCCAGACAGACAGGGCATGTATGAGTATTTGGATCTTCGGTGTTCTCAGTGGAGCATGGGCAGAACAGTTTTGTGTTTGTGTTGAGCTCTACATGAATCTCAAGTCCTATGATTATGTCTGATTTGAATGGTGTCATCTCCCAAACACGCTCCCAGCCTGTATCAGCTTTGCTTCCTGCAGATGGTCTCCAATCAGCATCATTCCCACTGGCAGCTGCTTCCCGCCCTTCTTCTCAAAGCCCACAGGAACATTGAGATGAGGCAGGCCAGCAAGATTAGGCCCTACTGTAAGTGTATCAACCATATAATTCTGCAGCAGGCTAAGCTTGTTTATCTCGTCAAACCTTGGAGGAAGGATTGCGACTGTCGGAGAGACAAGCAGGTCATACTTTTTGAACAGGCTTTTGTATTCATTTATTATCCTTGTCCGCACTTTCATTGCTTTTATGTAATACGCATCCCTGAATCCTGCCATCCTGGCAAATGTTCCTAGGATTATCCTTCTCTTTGCCTCTTTTCCAAAATGCTTTGACCTTACCTTTGTGAAATATTCATTGAAGCTGCCTTCAAGCTTTTCGTGCTTTCCATACCTCATGCCGCAGTATTTTGCCAGGTTTGTAGAGGCTTCTGAGGTTGCTATGATATAATATACTGAAAGCCCATATTTTATTGTCAAAGGCAGAGAAACTTCCTCGTATTTTGCTCCTTCTGACTCCAGCTTCTTTATCCCATCCCACACCTTCTTCCTCACAGCATCATCAAGGCCCTCTGCAAATGCATCTTTTATCACTCCGATCTTCATCCCTTTCACGCCTTTTCCTGCAAAACTGGAATAATTCTCAACAGGCTTGTTCAGGCTGGTTGATTCCCTTGATGTGCTGCCTGAGATGATCTCAAGGACCAATGCAGCATCCTCAATGCTCTTTGACATCGGGCCTATCTTGTCCAGGCTGTTCGCATAATCCATCAAACCATATCGTGAAACCCTTCCATAAGTGGGGCATAATCCGAACACTCCGCAGAAAGAGGCTGGATTCACTATAGAACCTCCAGTGCTCTCTCCTAATGAGACATGCGGGAAGCTTGCTTTCTGGCTTATTCCTCCTGAGCCTCCTGAGCTTCCTCCTGTTGCCCTTTCCTTGTCAAAAGGATTGAGAGGAACCTTGTAGTCAAGGCCTACGTTTGTTGAGAACCCTCCAAACCCGAACTCGTCCTGGCTTGTCTTTCCTATTATTATTGCTCCTTCATCAATGCATCTTGCCACAGCAGTCGCATTGAACACAGGATTGTATCCTTTCAGGATCCTGCTGCCTGCTGTTGATTCAACTCCCTTGACAACAATGCAGTCTTTGACCGATATCGGAACGCCTGCAAGCCTTCCTTTTGGATTGCTCCTGAGTTTCTCTGCCTGCTCAAGAGCAAGCTCTTCAGATATTGTGTTGAAATAATTGTATTCCTTGTTGAGGGTCTTTATCTCATTCAGCACTTTTCTTGTGTGCTGGACTACATCAATCTCCCTGCTCTTTATTTTCTCTGTAAACTCTTTTATCATCTTAAACTGCCCTCGGCCCCTTGAAATAGCCGTCTTTCTTGTGCTCTGTGTTGGCAAGAGCATCATCCTGGCTCAAGGAAGGCTTTACAACATCCTCCCTGAGGACATTCCTGATCTCAACAGGCTGGGTGCTCGGCTCTATGCCTTTTGTGTCAACTTCATCGATACTGGAGAAGAACTCAAGAACCTCTTTAAGCTGGGGAAGGAACTCATCTATCTCCTTGTCAGTAAGACTCAGCTTTGCATTGTCAGCTACCCTTAAGATGAGATTCCTGTCAACCTTGACCCCTTTCATATATATTCAGAAACTGTGTTGTTTTATATAGTTTTTGCCTGAAAAATGTCAAGTTTTGCACTTTATAAAGATGATTATGGTGCTCTTTCTTCCTAGCCTGGCCAACAATCTGCAGAAACAGCGGATATTGGCCAGGTGACGCTTCTTGGCCTTTCCAAACTTACAGCAGGGCATAGTTTCTTCACCTCGCCACTGCGAATAAGAAGCGAATCAGGCGAGGCTAGGATTAATTTGCTCAATAATACAGAAAATCAGGTGTGAGATACAATTAAAGACAGTAAGACCATGATTTCATCATTTTATGCTGTGCACAACAAGCCCTTTGGGGCTTATCTCAAGAGGATGTATGTCCTCATCATTCTTTGTCCTCCTCATCTTCCTCACAATGAGGCTCCTTGAGAACTCTCCGCCCATTGACTCGAATGTAAGGTGAACTATTCCATCGCACAAGAACTCAGAGATGCTGTCTTTTGACAGGGATTTCTCATCAGAGGTGTGGCTTATGAATATTGATGTGACTCCGCTCTTCTTAATCTTGTTCAGGAATGTGTATATGAACCTGCTTTTTGCAGCATCGACATTCTCTTTGGCATAAGGGAAGTTTATCGCCAGCGTGGACAATGAATCAATCACAAGCCTTTTGATCCTATGCTTTTCAATAAGGCCTATGATTTCATTTATTGTATTGTTGGTTATCTCCTCTGCAGGTATGCTGAAGAACACTATCTGACCTCTCTCAACAAACTTGTTGAGGTCCATATTAAGCTGCTCTGCCTGGTCCAGTAGATTATCAATGCCTTCCTCAAAAGCAACATATAGGCTGGGCTCCCTGAAATCTTCAGCTCCCCTGTACACAAATTCTATGCCAAAGATTGTCTTTCCAGTTCCAGGGGTTCCTGACAATAATGTAGAGCTTCCTCTGGGAATCCCTCCCTGGACAAGCTTGTCAAACCCCCTGATGCCTGTTTTTATCCTTTCCATCATTCAACTCCTTTAAAGCGAAAATATCAGATCTTGGACTTGTCTAAAGTGTATATGAATATTATTTTGCTGCCTGTCTCTATCTTCTGGCACTGGACCTTGCCATTGAAAGTGAGGTTATACCTTAGCTGCCTGGGCACAAGGAAGTACTTTGTTGCCTCGTTCTTGCCCCTCTGGCTGAGATTGGTCTCAAGCTGTGAGTTGTTCTCTGAGAAGAGGAACACCTTATCCATGTGCCCCTTCAGCTGTTTTGCCTCGTCATAATTCACAGCTACCTCAAAAACAACCTTTCCGTCATCTCTCAGTCTTGAGGATATGATGTCGCCCATGCTGATTACCCCCTTTTGCACAGCTATAATGCAGTGTCTTTTAAATTTTTCGGATAAAAAACGAGAATTTGGGATAATCATAGCCAATAGTATCATCGGGCATAAGGCTATAGGACGATTATCAGAGATTAAGAGAAGCGTATCGCCCTATATACACCTATATTTGATTATTGTCTTGCCAAAAAAGAAGATTACGGGATAAATTAAGGTGAATAAGGTTTAAATACGTGAAAAAAAGTTTTTACAATAGGTGATGCTAAAAACAGAGGTGCTGGGATGAAGCTGGAATATACTGGATTTTCTGAAGATGATAAGTTGTTCAGTGAGCAGATAAGAAAATTTGTCAAGAACGAGGAATTGCTCAAAGAGGCGGTTGCATCTGATGCAGAGCAAAGAGAGCTTGATGCAAGGGTTGTTGATGCTGCAAAGGAAGCAGGCTATTTCGGGATTCTTGTTCCGGAGGAGTTTGGAGGTGTTGGGGGCACAAACACGCAGTACTGCATTGTTGCTGAAGAGATAAGCAGAGCCTGCTTTGCGCTCTCAAACATGATTGCGGTGCACAGCGGACTGTGCACATCGCCTATCATAAGATTCGGCTCAGAGGAACTCAAGGAAAGATACCTTCCAAAGCTTGCGACAGGAGAATTCATCGGAGCAATAGCAATGACAGAGCCAAATGCAGGCAGCAACATTGCTGCAACAGAGACAACTGCATGCCTCGACGACAAGGTCAGTTCCGGAATAAGTGCAGCAGAAGCAGGGGACCACTTCATCCTAAATGGAACAAAAAGGTTCATAACAAATGCAAAGAATGCCCAGGTGTTCTTCACTGTTGCATATTCAGGTGATAGGAGCAAAGGGCCTTATGGGAACATGTCTGCTTTTGTTGTTGAAGCAGGCTATCCTGGAGTCAGCATAGGGAATGACACAGGCAAGAAGATGGGGCTGAATGCTGTCCCAAACTCTGAAGTGCTCTTTGAGAATGTCAGGGTGCCTAAATCCAATGTCCTTGGCGCAGTAGGCGATGGATATAAGATACAGCATGCCACAATGGAGAGCGGAAGGATATTCCTTGCTGCGTGCTCGCTTGGAATCGCAAGAGAGGTCTTTGAGAGGGCTGTAGAGTATTCAAAAGAGAGGGTCTTTCCCCTGCCTGGGAAGCCAGTTCCAGCATGCGATTTCCAGATCAACCAGGAGAGGATATCTAATATGGCGGAACTTGTCTATGCAATGGCCACAACTGTTTATAATACAACAAAGCTCATGGATGCAGGCGAGAATACAAAAGGCCAGGGATCCCTCACAAAAAGCCTGTGCACAGATATGGCATGGAAGGTTGTCGATGAGGCAATGGAGATGTTCGGCGGGATGGCATATGTCAGAGAGACAGGGATAGAGAGATTCATGAGAGAGCTGTGGATAGCTAAGATCTATGAAGGGACTAATGACATCTGCCGTATAATCGCGGCAAAGGAATTGCTGAAGGCGCCGAGAGGATATTAAGAGTAGGTTAAAAATGACTCAAAAATATTTCCCGATTGTTTCATATGCTGTGCAGTCAGGAGGGCCTGTGCTTAGTGGGTTAATGCTGGACAACGGGCCTGCGCTGGTCATGGCGCATCTATTGGAAGCCGGCTATTCTCCTGTTTTCTTTGATTTCAATAATGTCAGAAGCATAAGGGAGATTTCAGAAGAAGGCAAGGAAAGATTCCTGAATAATTGCGTAAATGAGCTGGAAGATTACATAAAAAGCACTGGCTCAAAGGTTATTGCGTTCAAGGTCTATGCAAATGGGGTGAGGGATTCTATAAGGATTGCAGAAGAGCTGAAGCAGAGAAATAAAGGGCTTATTATTGCAGGAACAGGGCCACAGGTTGCTATTTTCAGGGAAGAGATTTTCAGATTTACAGCTGCGTTTGATGTTCTTGTGCTTGGTGAAGGGGAAGCAACAGCAATTCCTCTTGCTGATTTTGCGTATAGAAATGCGCCATTAAGCAGTGTGCCGAATCTGATCTACAAAGACGACGGAGATATCAAAAAAACAAGGATTCAGTATGCTGATCTCAATGAATTAAGATTCCCAGTATATTCAAAAGAATTTTATCCTTCTATAGGCGACAAGATATTTATCCCCGTAGTTGTAGACAGCAAGGGCTGCTATTATGGAAAATGCTCATTCTGCAACCATGAGAATTTAGGAGGCATCTACAGGTCAAGAAAAGTTGAGAAACTTGTCGAGGAAACTGAGTTCAACAAGAAAGAACATGGGATTAAGGTTTCAAGACTGAGCGGAAACCCTTCTCCGAAATATTTAAATGAACTGTTAAGAAGCCTGCCAGAAGGCCAGAGAATAAGCGCATTCGGCAAGATCAGCATGGACTACCAGTTTGACGTTCTTGCAGACAGGCTTATCGGACTTTTTTGCGGCCTGGAATCAACAGACAGCAGAATTCTTGCTGAGATTTATGGAAAGACCAGGAATATTGAAGAGTACCTTTCTGACGCAAATAAGCTTGCTCATGAGATGAAAGGGATAGGAATACCGACCATATTCTCAATGATTGTCCCTTCTCCCTTTGAAACTGAACTGAGCACGCAGAGAAGCATTGATTTTATAGTAAATGCAAACCCCGACTTTGTTCCTGCATTGCCCATAGGAATATTCCCGAACACAGCATTAATGCAACGGGCTGTGAATGAGGGGGCAAAAAGCGGGGTGCTTCTTGACAAAGATTATATGGAAAAGTGGATGTTCTTTGAGCTTGACCTTCTGAAACCTCCTCAGGAATGGCCTGTGCAGCCTTATGAAATTGTAGTTAATGAAAATCTGACAAGGGATATATTTGGAGTCACACAGAGGTTTTTGGGTGCGCTTGCAGAGCATGGCATAAGGCCTCTTTCTGATGAGATTGTTCTGATGGCTCACTTGTACTATAACGGCCTCAGTAAGAGCCAGGATGAGAGAAGAAAGCAATGCATAGATTTCAATAATATGTGCAGGAAGGCCATACAAGAGGGAGATTGGAGGCTGCTGGAAGAGATTAAGAATAGTATAAACAATAATCAAAGGAGCGGTGATTAGAGTGCCGGCAAAGATTGACTCTGAAAGACTGGAGATAAGATTGGCAAGGACAATAGGCGAGTTGAGGGATGCTTTTAGAGTAAGATATGCTGTTTTTGTTGAAGAGAAGCACATGAAAAAAGAGGAATTACCAGAAGAACAGAGATTACTGGAGCTTGAGCTTGATTGTTTTGACTTTGTTGAGCCAACAAGAGTATTCAATGCTTATTATGATGGGACTGCAGTAGGAACTGTTAGGCTTATTCTCGACTCTGAATATGGATTTCCATTAGAAAGAAAGTTTCCAATATTCACAGATATTAAGAAGTCTGAGATGAAAGAAAGGAGAGTCTTTGCAGAAGGTTCTAGGATTGCAATACTTAAAGATTATAGGGGAGGAAAGATAAGTTGGGGGCTACTTAAGGCAGATATTATTCTGGCTGCAAGAGAAGGTGTTACTGACATCATTTCTGTGGGAAATATTGGTGATGTGGGTTTTGATGTTGCCAATAATGTTTTTATCAAATTGGGATATAATCCTTTAGGGGATATATCTGCAATGCAGGGATTTGGCAGCAGAATCATGCCATTGCATCTTAAGATGGAGAATATTAAGGATCCTTTCAGATCGAAGATGGTTGAAGATACACCATATATAGAAAGGCCATATAACCAGATTGATCCGGATAATTTGTTGGAAAAAAGGTGATAAAATGAGGATTCCAGAAATAGAAATCATGGATCATGGAGAAGAAGCAGAGATATATGACCAGTTGTCAAAAAAGTTTCTTTATTGGATTGAAGATGCGTTTGTAGAATCAGTTCTCAATATGGGTGTCAGCTCAGGAAGGGTGCTTGATGTAGGTACAGGTCCTGGTCTAATTCCTATTAAGATAAGCAGAAGCAATGAGAGTCTTGAAATAATTGCTGCTGATATGTCAGAACCAATGTTAGAGAAAGCAAGAGAGAATATGAAATCATATGGTGGGGCAAGAGTGAACTTTATAAAAGCAGATGCTCAAGAACTTCCCTTTGACAATGGGTATTTTGATCTTGTTATAAGTCATTCCTTAATGCATCACCTAAAAGAACCAGTAAAGTTCCTTGATGAAATCAAAAGGGTTGCCAAAAAAGATGGAGCAATTCTTATCCGTGATATAAGAAGACCTCCAAAGATTCTTCTGAATATATGGGCATCCATATTTGGGAAAGGCTATACTCCTGAGATGGCAAGAATCTATAAGGATTCGTTGCAAGCCGCTTATAGGCCTAAAGAACTGGTAAATCTAGTCAACCAATCCAAACTTGATGATGTAACTGCAAAGTTATATTTCCTTACACATATAGGTCTTGAAAGACATTCTCCAAGGAAGGAAAGAAATATTATACCTCTATTTGAGGAAGCTCCTGTGCCAGAGAGGGTAAGAATGAGTTATATCTCTAAGCCCTCTTACTGAGTCTTTGGAAGGCCAAGATAAGGTTTCATTTTTGCCCCCAGTTCCTCCATTGCAGGGGCTTTTTTTAGGAGAATCTTGTTTTTCCTAATAAGAGGGTCGTCTTTATCCCATTTATTAACTGGCTTGATTATGAAACTACATTGTTTATCTCCTTTAGCAATGCACTTTGACTCAATAGCTAGCATGGGTTTTCCGATTATAGTCTCTACTGCAGCAGCGCATGACCCACAAAAGAAATAGTCAATAGGTTCTTTCTGCATGCCAAAGAATCTTTTGAATTCTACTGCATAGGGCGAATGCCCTTCAACAATAAATATATTATTATCAAAGTCCATCCTAACAAATTTCCATGTACCCAAACCCAAGATTTCTGTCTGTCCTGTGTTAAATTCAAGTAACTGCTTTTTCTCCTGCATTGTCTTTGCATACCCAAATCTCTCATTTATTATTCTGAAACCGATGGAAGTCTGAAACTTCGCAGTGTGGTAAAGCATCCATTTAAGTTCATCATCACTTGTGCTTTTTGCAGCAAGCTTATGAAAGTATATCTGTATATAAAGAGGGATCAAAGAACAAGGATTGCCCCATATGGTTAAAGTGCCACCTTCCTCATACTTCAGCGCCTTAAAGCGCATCACTTTTTGCATTATTGATGGTGGTGCTTTGAATCCCATAAACTTACCCTTTATCTCTCTATTTGATTATTTTATTTGATGTTATGCACAACCAATCCCTTGCTGCTTATCTCGAGGGGATGTATATCCTCGTCGTTCTTTGTGCCTCTCATCTTCCTGACGAGAAGGCTTCTTGAGAACTCTCCGCCCATAGACTCGAATGTAAGGAGAAGCACTCCGTCTGCAAGGAACTCAGACACAGTGTCTCTTGAGAGGAATCTCCCTTTTTCAGGGGCTTCTGAAGTGACAATTGTTGTGCAGTCAATGTCTTTCAGCTCAGAAAGGAAGTTATAGACAAATCTCTTCACTACAAAGTCGCCCAATATCGGCGGAGAGAAGAATGCCTTGTAGTTCATGATGTCTCTCAGCGCAAGGTCCTTTATCGGCGTGTATATCGGCGCATTCACCGCAAGCGTAGAGAGGGAATCAATCACAAGCCTCCTTATATTCCTTTTCTTCACTTCCTTAGTTATCTGCTCAATGGTCTTCGGGCTCAAGGCATTTGCCGGGATGTGCATCAGGGTCAGCATGCCGCTCTTCTCAAGGCTGTCAATGGGAAGCCCTATGCCTGCTGCCTGGGTCCTGACATCATTAAGATTCTGCTCAAGTGTTATGAACATCGACTTCTCCTTGAACTTTGATGCGCCGTTGCAGAGAAACTCAAGAGAGAACAATGTCTTTCCTGTTCCTGGCGTGCCGATAAGCAGCACTGTATAGCCTTTGGGAAAGCCTCCTTCAACGAGATTATCAAATCCTTTTATGCCTGTCTTGATCCTTTCTTGCATATGTTCACCTCATCTCCTGTTATTTGATCTTTTGGATTTCTTTTTGGGCGGCTCTGAGATCTCTATCTTTGGAAGATGCTGTTTATTGAGAGGGACCTGCACAAAGCCATTTGCTGCCCAGAATCTTATCTGCTCCTCAAGGCTGAATATCTCGCTCAGGTCCCTGAAGAAGATTGCCTCTCCTGTAGGATTCCCCTGCCCATCATGCATCTGCGTTATATTGCTAACTGATATTATAGTTGAACCGTCTTTGCGTCTTATTGGAATCACAAAATCATTGACTTTATGGCCATTATAGAAGTCTGAGAGTTCCTTCTTGATCTTGTCTCTAACAAGCTTTGCCGGGAAGGCATTATTGAAGAACTCCTCTCTTGATTTTATCTCCTCGGCTGCATAACCAGTCATATCAAGGAATTCCTTGTTCGCAAGCAGCAGGCCGTCATCTTTCTTGAACGCAACTATCGGGATTCCAGAGTTCTCAATCATGGTCTTTACAAAGTCCTCATACTTCTTGAACCTTTTTTCTATGTCTTCCTTAGACTTAAGTATATCTTTCAGCCCTGATTTCATGTCAATCCTCATCACAGCAAGCTTTAAGCTGATAAGTATCTTGTTCAGTGAGTCAGCCAGGGAATTTACCTCAGATATCCTGCCATACCCTATGCTTGAGTTCATGTTGCCATCTGTTATCTCATTGATGCTGCTCTTTATGTCCCCTATGGAGTTTGTAATGCTTTTGGAGGTGATGAACAGGAAGATGAAAGACAGGGCAATGCCAGATATTATAGCAAGAGGAGCTCCAGACTCCAGAACATCAAAAAACGTATACCAGAGAAGAAATGTCAAGATATTTATCCCAATGAACCCAATAAGGAGTATGTTTTTGATTCTCATTGTCCTCTTTTAACAGGTTTAATATATAGGGTAATATATTGACCTTTATAAAACTTTCTTTGCATTCTTAGATATAAGTAATGTTTATCATATAACATTAAACACCATATGACTATTATTGTCATCTGATAATCATTATTATTTGATAACCAATACCACACAACCAAGATATGGATTGGAGCGGTCCTGTTAAAAGAATTGAAGATCAGATATAATTTAGAATCTCCCTCAGGTCTTTTTTTCTTATCACAACATCGCAGACTTTGTCAAGCTCTTTTGAGCTGCTGTTGAAGGATATTGAAAGCCCAGCAATCTCTGCAGCATGAACATCATTGACGCCATCTCCGACAAAGACGCACTCTTTCAGGTCAAATCCTTCTTTCTCTGCCATCCTCTTCAGGCCGTCTGCCTTTTTCTCCATGCCATACTTTGTAGGCTTCCATCCTGAGATTTTTCCTTCCTTGTCAAAAAGCAGCCTGTTTATGAATATCTCATCAAACAGCTCAGCATGATTGGATATCAGCTCAAGAGCTATGTCCATACTGTCAGATATTATGCCGAGCTTGATGCCTCTTTTCTTCAGCTCCTTCAATGCCTCAACTGCGCCCGGAACAAGGCTCAGCTTCTTTGTGGATTCCATCATTTTCCTCCTTGTGACCCCTGCCTCTTTCCAGAGATTGACATCGTGCTCAACCCACTCATCATAGGTTATCAGATTATTGAAATAGCTGTCACGGGCCTTCTGCTTTCGGGCCATATCGCAGCCATGCTCTTCGCAGATGAACTTCCAGAAATTAGTGATATTGTCTATTATTGTGCCGTCAAGATCAAAGCATACAAGCCTGAATCTCTTTTCTTTTGATGCGCTCGCCATATTATCACAACGAAGCCATGATTATGCCGGGTATTATTAAAAGTATTGCTATCTTCTGATTGGTCTCTATCCTCTCTTCAAGGAGAAAATATGAGAGTATCACTGTTATGAGGGGCGAGCTGCTCGCAAGAGGATAGATTAGAGATACAGCAGATCTCTCAATCGCTGCATTGAAGAGTATTGAAGCAGCAGCAACAGCTGTCCCTGATGCAACAAAGTATTTTGTGGCTTTTCCAGGGCTTCTCAATCCCTTGAATATAAGAGGAACAGCAATCAAAGCTGAGACTCCGACTTCAACATACACTGCAGCTAGCAGAGGACCCAGGCTTACAACAATTGGCTTTATTGCAAAGAAGAAAGCTCCCCATAATATCATCGCAAGAAAGGCGTACTTGACTCCTGGCAGGACACCTGACAGCCTGAGCTTCCTGAGGCTTGAATACTTGAAAGAGATGAGCATTGTTCCTGTTATAAGAAGCGCGACAGACACCCATTTTATCAGAGTCATCTTCTCGTCGTATATAATATAAGCCAGCAGCACAGTTATTATTGCAGAGGAATGTGCTATAGGAGATACAATAGACACTTTTCCATCATGCATTCCCCTGAAAAGAAAGTATATGCCAAATGCCCCTATAACTGCAGCAGCGATTATTGTCAGCATTATATCTCTTGATGGGATGGCAAAATCAATGAAAGGAAACGCTCCCAGCACTACCACGAGCGCGACAACAAGGTGCTCATAGAACAATGCATAGTAAGGCCCTATGATGCCCATTGCCTTCTTTGCGGGGATCTTCGCAAATCCCCATAGTACCACCACAAGCAGCCCGAAAAGGATTCCGTTCTCTATTGCCATAAGAAGATGATTTCACTTTATGTATTTAAGTATTTCCCTCAGGTCATTGCCCTCAATCACAACATCACAGTGCTTTTTCAGCTCTTCTGACTTTGCATTAAATGCAATTGAGAGCCCGGCCTCTTCCATCATGCTCAGATCATTCTCATTGTCGCCTACACACGCGACCTCTTTGAGGTCAAAGCACATTGACCTGCAGAAATCAGAAAGAACCTTTCCTTTTTTCTGGTATAATACGCTCCACTTGAACCTTCCAGTTATCTTTCCGCCCTTTGTCTCCATCCAGTTTGCCATCACATAATCGATGCTTAGCATTTTCTGGGCCTTGTCAGATGCATCTGTGACAGCAGATGTCAGTATCATTGTCTTGATTCCTTTTTTCTTCAGCTCTGCAACTGTCTCCTTTACCCCTGGATTCAGTTTCAGGTTTTCTATGATCTCCCAGTACCCTTTGTCAGAAAGGCCTGCCCACATCTTTCCTATGACAAGCTCTGCTGCCTTTGTCGTGCTGTCTTTGAGATGCCTGTCACAGATCTCCAGAATCTTCTTCTTGGGTGCCCATCGGTCATACTTGTCATACATCTGCTCATAGAAACTATCATGCTCAAATATAACGCCGTCCAGATCAAATACAACAAGCTTTGTTCTTGCCATGATGGATTATTTGCAAAAATCTGCTTCCTTGCCTTTTGTGGCCTTGAGGAGATCTTTATAGCTCATCAGGATTGACTTTGTATGGGAGCCTGCATTGAATGCGACATCCTCATTTGCAGCGACTGACTTGTCGAAATAGACCTCAATGCCGAACAGGTTGCCGAACGGAGGCACAGCGCCTATGTGGCAGTCGCTGACCTTCTTCACCTCGTCTGCGCCTGCAAGCCTCGTGCTTTCCTCTCCAAGGACATCTGCAAGCTTCTTGAGGTCAACCTCTTTTGCGCCTGACACAACTGCCATTGCATACCCCTTGCCTTTCCTAACAATCAATGCCTTGCAACCCTGCTTCAGCTCTGTCCCCCTGACCTTTGCTGCCTGCTCTGATGTGAACACAGGCTCGTGCTCAATTATCCTATATTTTATATTGCTTGAGCTGAGAAGATCCACTATCTTGTCAAACACTACGCTTCCAAAGCTCTCTGCTGCAGTTGATTTGAGATGCAATTCCTTCAGCTGCTCTGAGTCAACTTCGCTTGGGCTTCCGTCCATTGTGGATTCTGCTGCCTTGTTCTTCGGGAATGCCATCACTTCTCTTATGTCGTTGCCAGGGACCTTTGCCATGAGCGCAATCATCCTGTCAAAGCCGAATGCAAGACCTCCATGAGGAGGCGCTCCGAACCTGAAAGCGCTCAGCAGGAAGCCGAACTTCTTCTCTGCCTCTGCCTTTGTTATCCCAAGGATCTTGAACATCTTCTCCTGTATCTCCCTTTTGTGGATCCTTATTGAACCTCCGCCGAGCTCCACACCGTTGAGAGTGAGGTCATATGCCTTTGCCTTTACTTTTGAAGGATCCTTGTCAAGAATGGCCAGATCCTCATCTTTTGGTGAAGTGAATGGGTGATGGACTGCTACATGCCTCTGCATATCCTCATCATAATCAAGGAGAGGGAAGTCAACAACCCACAGGAACTTGTATTCATCCTTGTTTATCAGATTCAGCTTCTCTCCCAGCTTGAGCCTCAGGTTTCCAAGGGCGTCATTGACAGTGAAATGCTTGTGGTCTGCAACAAACAAAAGAAGGTCCCCTTTCTTTGCACTGGTCTTCTTCATGATCTCTGCCTGGACTTTGTCTGCGAAGAACTTTATTATTGAGCTCTCAAGCTTCCCTTGCTCATTCACTTTCATCCATGCAAGGCCTTTGGCTTTATAGATTGACACAAACTCAGTCATCTCCTCAATGTCCTTCCTTGAGAACTTGGCGCAGTCTTTTGCATTTATGCACTTGACCTGGCCTCCTGATTTTATTGCATTGGTGAATACCTGGAAATCAGAATCCTTCACTATGTCTGATACATTGATCAGCTCAAGCCCGAATCTTGTGTCTGGCTTGTCAGAGCCATATCTTTCCATTGCCTCCCCATAAGGCATCCTCGGAAAGGGCAATTTCACATTGACACCTATTACGCTGAAGCACTCCTTTATCAGGCCTTCCATCATCCTGCAGATGTCCTCCTGGTCAACAAAGCTCATCTCAATGTCAATCTGTGTGAATTCAGGCTGCCTGTCTGCCCTGAGGTCCTCATCTCTCAGGCATCTTGCAAGCTGGAAATACCTGTCCATCCCAGCTACCATCAGCAACTGCTTGTAGAGCTGCGGTGACTGAGGCAGGGCATAGAACTTTCCAGGATGCACCCTTGATGGGACAAGATAATCTCTTGCACCTTCTGGAGTTGCTCTCACAAGCATCGGAGTCTCTATCTCCAGAAAGCCGTTTGAAGAAAGATAATTCCTTGCTGCATGAGCGACATTATGCCTCAATATCAGCCTTTGCTGCATTGTCGGCCTTCTGAGGTCAAGGAACCTGTACTGCATCCTTACCTCTTCATTCGCAAGCTTCCTGTCATCAATGTCCAATGGAGGGACCTCTGCCTTGTTCAGTATCATAAGCTCTTTTGAGATATAAATCTCTATCTGCCCTGTCTTGAGCTTTGAGTTTTCCATGCCTTTTGGCCTTGGCCTGACTCTGCCTGTAACTTGTATGCAGTCCTCTCTCCTCAGATGTGCTGCTTCCCCAAACCCTTTTGAGTTTGGATCAAGAACTATCTGGGTAATGCCATACCTGTCTCTAAGGTCAATGAAGATAAGGCCGCCGTGATCCCTTCTTGTATCAACCCAGCCTTGCAGAGTGACCTCTTTCTTATCTGCCTTTATATCAAGCTCTCCGCATGTATGGGTCCTTTTCATAGATTGACAGGATAAGGTGCCATATATAAAGATTGCGGGGTTCTAAATCCCGGCGGGTAAATTTTATATACTCCATATATTTGCATAATAGAAAATGGAGCTTATACCTCAATTGAGAAAGGAGCATAAGGAGATTAAGTATTCTTTAGATTCAATAAAGGCCATGATAAGCCAGAAGCCAGGGGAAGATAACCTGCTCTTAGAGCTGCATGACTTAAGAATAATCATCATAGCGCATCTGGAGCTTGAGAATAAACTGCTCTACCCTGCATTGAATAAATCAGAATATAAGGAGTTAAGAATGCTTGGAAAATCATTCTCTGAAGAGATGGCGAAGATAGCAAAAGGCGTGTTTGCTTTTTTTGACAGATACGGCAAAAAGGATATTTCCATATTGACCAAGAGTATTAAATTCAAAGATGATTTCCTTGAGATATATCAAGCAATAATCAAAAGAGTGTCAATTGAAGAAGGCATACTATTTCCTGCTTATGAGAGATATATCAAAGAATAAGATATTTATAGGGTTGATTATTCTCAATGTTCTGCAGGTGGGGTAAATAATGCTGAAGAAGACTATTGAAGACCTTAAAAGAAGCGCTGTCAAAAAAATAATAGATGCAAGGATAAAAGAATTCAGGAGAATTGGCAGGAAGCCAAGTCCTGTCTGGTTCACAGAACTATGCTTCTGTATCCTGACAGCCAATTCCACAGCAGAGAGATGCATTGATGTTCATACAAAAGTCGGGAAAGGAT
>DATDWE010000038.1:0-10687 GCA_035289765.1 Candidatus Nanoarchaeia archaeon | reverse complement strand
GCATATCACAAGAATAGGGCTGAGCGCAACAATAGCTCCCCTTGAGGAGATAGCAAAATTTCTTGCAGGATATGAGAATGGAGACCTTAGGGACTGCCTGATTGTGGATGTGAACTTCCTTAAGAAGATGGATCTGAAGGTGCTAAGCCCTGTCCCTGACCTCATTGACACAGAGCACAGCAGGATGCATCATGAGATGTATGCGCTCATGGACCGGCTGATACAGGACCATAAGACAACGCTCATCTTCACCAACACAAGGTCAGCAACAGAGAGGGTGGTGCATCACTTGAAGGAGAAATTCCCAAAGAATTATACAGAGAATATAGGAGCCCACCACGGAAGCCTCAGCAAGGAGCTCAGGTTCGAGATAGAGGAGAGGCTAAGGCAGGGAAAGCTTAAGGTCGTTGTCTCAAGCACGTCCCTTGAGCTTGGGATTGACATAGGATTCATTGATCTTGTCATACTGCTCGGAAGCCCTAAGAGTGTTTCGCGAGCGCTGCAGAGGATTGGAAGGTCAGGCCATCAGCTGCATGAGACAACAAAAGGAAGGATAATTGTCCTTGACAGGGATGATCTTATTGAGTGCTCTGTTCTGCTCAAGTCAGCCATCGAGAAGAAGATAGACAAGATCCACATACCAAAAAACTGCCTTGATGTCCTGACACAGCATATCCATGGGATTGCTTTGGGAGAGAAGACCCATATCAATGACCTTTTTGAGCTTATAAGGAAATCTTATTGCTATAGGGATGTCCAGAGGAAGGATGTCCTTGAGGTTGTTGAGTATCTTGCAGGAAAATTCATATCTCTTGAAGACAGGCACATCTATGCAAAGATCTGGTATGATGAAACAACAGGCATGATAGGAAAAAGGGGCAAGATGAGCAGAGTGATCCACATGACAAATATAGGCACAATACCTGACGAGGCTTCTGTAATAGTAAAGCTCGGCGAGCAGAAGATAGGCACAATTGATGAGGGATTCCTTGAAAGGCTGCGCAGAGGGGATGTCTTTGTGCTTGGCGGAGAGGTTTATGAGTTCCTGTTCAGCAGAGGCATGGTTGCGCAGGTAAGGGCATCTCCCCAAAGACCGCCAACAGTTCCGTCATGGTTCTCTGAGATGCTGCCCCTTAGCTTTGACCTTGCAATGGATATTGGCAGGCTCAGAAGGCTTTTAGAGGAAAAGCTCAGCTCAGGAAAGAGCAAGGCAGAGATTGTGGACTTCATATTCTCCTATCTTTATGTAGACAAGAACAGCGCAAATGCGATATATGAATATTTCAAGGAGCAGCATGATTATGTGAAGGAGATCCCAAGCGACAAGAAGCTTCTTGTAGAGCATTACACTGATGAGCACGGAAGAAAATACGCTGTTTTCCATGCGTTGTACGGCAGAAGGGTCAATGACTGCCTTAGCAGGGCAGTTGCTTTTGCAATAGGCAGGACACAGCACAGGGATGTCGATATTGGGGTAAATGACAATGGATTTTATGTAGGGTATACTGGAAAGATCAACGCAATCTCTGCCTTCAAGATGCTTAAGCCAAAGGAGTTTGAGACAGTGATGGGGAATGCGATAGACAACTCTGAGGTATTTAAGAGACGGTTCAGGCACTGCGCAACAAGGGCGCTCATGATTCTCAGGAGCTATGCCGGAAAGACAAGAAGGGTTGGAAGGCAGCAGGTCAGCTCAATGATACTTGTGAATGCAGTCAAAAGGATCAGCCAGGACTTCTTTATACTAAAAGAGGCAAGAAGAGAGGTTCTTGAGGACCTGATGGATATTGAGAACACCAAGAGGATACTTACGCTCATTGAAAACAATGCAATAAAGATAAAGGAGATAACCACAAGCATTCCTTCGCCTTTTGCCTTCAACCTTGTACTGCAGGGAAGGGTAGACATGCTTAGGATAGAGGACAAGATTGAGTTCCTGAGGAGGATGCATAATAATGTCCTTGTGAAGATATCCCTTGATAAGGGAAAAAAGCTGGGAATTGGGAAAGAGGATATCGATTACAATAAGATATGGCAGAAATCAGAGGAGGAGAAGCAGTCAAAGGAAGAGACAGAGAAAAGAGAGCTTAAGATAATGGCCTGGAACCTCAAGAGAGTGCCTAACTTTGCAAAGCAGGAGATATGCGAGATAATTGACGGAAAGGACAGTGATGAGATACGCCCAGAGTTCATCGAGGCAGTGAAGAAATACAAGGCAGAGATAAAGAGGATCTGGCCCAAGGAGCTGAGGGATATTGTCTTTAAGAGAATAGGGCTTGAGGCTTGATTAGCCGAAAGGTTTTTAAAAATGGCCCCCTTTTCTGGCACATCTGTATATATTGGGGGGTAGGAGATTATGCCATATTCAGAGCATCTTTGTGATTATGCAATACCATTAGACAGGCTGAAGGGGCAGCCTTTATGGGCAATAAGACCGGATCCTGATTTCAGCTCTACTCTTGGATTCCTCCAGTCAAACGGGCTTCTATTTGGCATGAATCCTGACAGGATAAAGACAATAGAATTCAACAATAGATTCAGGAGAGAGGATAACCATCCTTATCATTCAATAGATGTGGTGTTTATGCCAGTGCACCTTAAAGGAGAGAAGCAGCTGCTGCCCTGGATCAATGTTGGTGTGAATGGAGATTATGTTGAAGTCATCGGCGGACCTGCTCTTCTTGACCCTCTTGAGGACGTCTGCTTTGATGATATGCACTGCAACGAGTCAATGTGGGGATGGCAGCCCGCAGTTCCTTTTCATATCAGAAATACTCTAAGCAGGCTGAAATCAGAACATGGTATTAATGAGACAACATACCCCCACATCTTTGAGAGCACAGATGTTTCCATAGCCCTTGTCAGATATGATCTGAGGGAGGAATTCTATGCAACTCCAAGAACACCGTATCTTCCAGGGATACCATTTGAAGCAAGATATCTGCTGTTTCCATTGAAATTCCTTCCTTCAGTATCCAAGGCAGCAGAAGATATGGCTGCAAGCGTGATAGAGGATAATGGCGGTTCTAGGGAAGAGCCAAAACCTGAGTTTGTTCCAAGACCGCCAAGACAAAGAACACTGGTAGAGAGGGTTGGAGACTTATTTTCTAGAAAAAAGATTAAGGTGATAAGAGCATGAAAATCATAATCTCTCCAAAACAAGGAATGTGCTTTGGTGTCAAGAGAGCCCTTGAGATTGCTGAGAAAGCGTCCAAGGAAAAAGGCAGCAGGATATTCACCTATGGACCATTGGTCCATAACAAAGAGGCTGTCTATGCCCTTGAGAGGAAAGGCATCAGTGTTGTTGATTCTATAAAAGACATGAATAAAGGAGATGTTGTCTTGATAAGAACTCATGGGATATCTGACAAAGAGATGGAGATGATTCGCAGCAAGGGTGTTGGGGTCATTGATGCAACATGCCCATTTGTCTCCAAAGCAAAAAAAGAGGCAAAAGAGATGGAGAAGCAGGGATTCAGGGTGGTGATACTTGGCCAGAAAGAGCATCCAGAGGTCAAAGGCATATCAGAAAGCCTTAAATCGCCTTTTATTATAGGAAGTCCTGATGAGTTGAACAGCATAGGCAAGCAGAGAAGGGTCGGGCTAATCTCCCAGACTACGCAGTCAGAAGGCATGTTCAATGAAACTGTCCAGAAACTCAAGAGAACAGGAGCAGAGCTGAAGATCTCAAACACAATATGCAATGCAACTGCAGAAAGGCAGAGCTCGGCAATACAGACTGCGAATGATTCAGACCTGATGATTGTTGTAGGGGACAAGAGATCAGCAAACACAATCAAACTTGCTGAGCTGTGCTCTGAAATAACAGAGACAAAACAGATTGAGAGCGTATCTGAGCTGGAGGAATATTGGTTCTCAGGCAGGAGCACAGTTGGAATAACAGCAGGAGCATCAACACCAGACTGGGTTGTTGAGAAGGTAGTTGAGAAGATCAGGCAGTTTGGCAATAGGCTTGGCAATGGAAATCTCTAAAGGAATAGAAATTGTGGACCTTGGGCTAAAGATAGGCAAGACCCTCATAATAGCTGATATCCACATAGGTTTTGAGGAAGCTCTGAACAAGCAGGGCATTATGATCCCAAGATTTCAGTTCGATGATGTTGTAAAGAGGATTGGGAGAATACTGAGGCAGGCAAAGCCTGAGACAGTTGTTGTCAACGGTGACATAAAGCACGAGTTCGGCAGGATTTCAGACCAGGAATGGAGGGAGACGCTGAAGATCATTGATCTTCTGCTGGAGAAATCAAAGAAAGTTGTGCTAATCAGGGGAAATCATGACACAATCCTGGGCCCTATAGCAAAGAAACGCAATATTGAGGTGCTTGACAGGCTTGAGATTGATGATGGAAGAATACTCATTGTCCATGGCCACAAAGAGGTGGAGTTACCTAAAGTCACCAAGACAATAATCATAGCCCATGAGCATCCTGCTGTTTCATTGAGAGAAGGCCCAAGGACCGAGGTTTTCAAGTGCTTCCTTAAAGGTAAATACAAGGGAAGAGAACTTATTGTCATTCCTTCATTCAATCTCGTTACAGAAGGGACTGACATCCTGAAAGAAGAGCTTCTCAGCCCTTTTTTGCATCAGAATCTTGATGATTTTGAGGTCTTCATTGTTTCTGACATGGCATATGCCTTTGGAAAGCTGAAGAATCTTAGAAAGTATGAATAGAAACATAACAGGACTACTTTATGGCAGCGTGACGCACTGATAGTTTGTGAACCTGCACCCAGTCTTTCCATACTCTGCATTGCAGTCAACAGCGCATGTAGGCTTCTTTGCTGTCTTTGGTACATTGGGTATTGGATAGCATACGCAGTCGCATGGGCTCAGGAAGCATTTCGAATCTCCTGACGGCGTTATCTCAAGCTGCCTGTACTCTGCAGCAGGGTCTGATGAGGCCTGTTCTGTTGTTTGCGGCGATGTCTGCTGTGCAGTCTGGCTTGTTTTCTGGTCTGCTGCAGCAGAGCTGGTTTTATCATCACTGCATCCTGATATGGCAATCACTAAAACAACTGATATCATCAAGAACATCAAAAAGGCCTTTTTCAGCGCCATAGGCAAATCTATATGCTCCTTCATTTATTAATATTTCTCTTTCCAAAACCAAAATAAGCTATCAGGCCAATGCCAATCACAACTGTCCAGAAAACAAGACTGCTTATTATACCCATTGCGATTAGTACGAGATTAACAACAAGTATCAATGCCAATACCAGGGCAGCTATCTTTCTCTTCATTTAGCTTTTCCTAGTATTCTCGAAACTTTGGTTCCACAGTTTGGACATACTCCCCTTATTGATCTCAGGTTGTTCTTCAATACAACCTCCTGGGGATTCTTTATCTCCACCTGTTTCCTACATCTCATACATCTTGCTGTAGGCATAATACCACCTTTTTTAGGGTTTATATATGGACTATAATATATATTTATATATAAATCTATTGGAAAAAAACACATAGAAACTAGTAAGATTCAAATATCTTTGAATACTGCCTTTTTCTTGATTCTACCTCTCTTTCCTTCCTTATCTGGTCAAGTTGTCTTTTTTCTATATATGAACCTAAGTTTGATGAGCAATGCCTGCAGAAAACCTTTTTGCCCATTGCCTTGCCTACATCAAGCTTGCATATGGGCTTTCCGCACCACTGGCAGCTTCCAACAACTGCTTTGCCATGCTCTGCGCAATACATACTGACTAATATACTCCAGAAATATATAAATATATTGGTGCTGTATATTTATTCCTTGATAAATGCTTTTTCTATTATTATATCCTTTACAGGCCAGTCCTGATACATCCCCCTGCTTTCAGTATCTGCCTTTGCTATCTGGTTTACGACATCCATTCCTGAAGTCACTCTTCCGAAAACAGCATAGCCTGGATTCCCAGGCGCATAATCAAGGAAGCCATTGTCAATAAGATTGATGAAGAACTGGCTGGTGGCGCTGTCAGGAGACATTGTCCTTGCCATTGCTACTGTCCCTGCAAGATTTTTAAGCCCATTGCCTGATTCAAGCTTTATAGGCTCATGGACCTGCTTCTGTTTTCCATCAGGAGTGAACCCTCCTCCCTGTATCATGAAGCCGTCAATCACCCTGTGGAACACTGTTCCGTCATAATTCCCCTCTTTAACATATCTCAGGAAATTATCCACAGTCACTGGAGCCCTGCCCCTGTCAAGGGTTATCTCAATGTTTCCCTTACTGGTCTCAAGAACAACAACTTCCATCACATCACCTTTTTGAACTTTATCTCTGATAATAAGAAACAATGCAGCTATTGCCATCAATACAGCAATAACAACAAGAGCATACTTCAGTGTCCTCTTTTTTATTTTTATCTTCATTATAAAAGAAATCAGTCACTCTCCACTCTCGGAGCAAGTATGAAGCTGAGATTCAGCTTGTCAATTATCTTATAGTCAAGCTTCAGAGGATAGTCATTGTTGAAATGGATCATGACCTGCGGAGCAAGCTTTCCTGCAACAACCATCTTCTTTAGGTATTCTATGGAATATTTTGACCTGAGGCTCTCCTTTGCGTGCATGGAGATCTTTGTGTTCTCACTGTCCTTGACCTCTATCCTTGCCTTGCTGAGATCTCCCTCTGCCTGGATTGTGAGCTTTGAAGGCTCTGCCAGGAAAGAGACGCTTTCTCCGACAATATCCACATCCTCCACTGCCTGTGAGAGCACATCTGCGCTTGTCTGTATGCTCACACCAAAGCTCAGCTCAGGAACCTTCTGCTCTTTCTCTTCAATATCTATTATTGGGAGGAAGAATGTCCTTATTGTTGCTCCTTTGAATGTTATCTTCAGCTTGCTTTCCTCTATCTCAAGGGTTATTGTGTCTGTCGGGCCTGCCCTTCTCAGTATCTGCTTCAGGTTTCCCAGGTTTATGGCCACATCAACAGGCTCCTTGACATTGTATTCGACAAAAGAACTTGACAAGAGCTTGAATATGACCATTGCGACATTGGCAGGGTCCATTGCAATGAGCTCGATTGCATTGGCGTTTATCCTGAATCTTGCCTCATTGACAAGCTCAGAGATTATAGCAATGCTGTCTTTGATGTATTTAGGCTCTGCTAAACTCAATTTCATTTTTTACCCCCTGAATATTGGTAGAAATCACTGGTATTTAAAGTTTTTGCGGTTCTAAAACCTCAATCTGCCGCCATCCTCCATTATAAAAACGCTCTTGCCAAGCTTATAACCAAGCTCTTTTGCCAGCTCTGCCATTGCTGTGGCCATGTTGACATCAACGTGGGCAGGGATTATATTCTTTGGGCAGAGCATCTCTATAAGATCCCTCTGGTCCTCTCTTGCGCAGTGGCCTGATACATGGATATCTTTGAATATCCTTACGCCCCTCTCCCTTAGCTTGTTCTCCATGAATTCCCTGTTTGCCTGGTTTATCTCATTTGGAATCACTGTGCATGAGAATACAACATGGTCTCCAGGGCCAAGCCTGAACTTGAACTCATTGTTTATTATCCTTGAAAGGATTGCCTTGGGCTCTCCCTGGTGCCCTGTAGCCACAATAAGGTATTTGTCTTTCTTGTCTGCTATCTTGTTCATCCTTTTCCTGACCATGTCCCTGAATCCCACTATCTCAGCGCTTTTTGAGAAATTGATTATCTTCACCTTCTCTCCTGCCTTGACATACTTGTTGAGAGACCTTCCCAGGAACACTATCTTCCTGTTCATCTTCTTGCCGAATTCTATTATCGATTTGAGCCTTGCAAGATGCGATGAAAATGTTGTGATTACGACTGCCTTGCCCCTTGAGTTCGTGCCAAGCATAACGTCCTTCAGCATCTCCTTTGCAACTGATTCTGAGGGCGTCTTTTTCGCAGAAGCAGCGTATATAGAATCCAATATCAGGCAGAGGACCCCTTTCTTTCCTATCTCCCTGAGCCTCTTGAAGTTAGGCTTCTTTCCGAGCACAGGCTGGTTGTCAAACTTGAAATCATTGGCATACACTATTATTCCATATTTTGTATGGATTGCAATCATCGCAGTCTGGGGGGTTGAATGCGTCATGTTTATGAACTCGGCGGTGATATTGTCTGAAACTTTGTAGAAGGAGTTAGGATTTACTGCCTTTACCTCATTCTTAAGTTCTATCTTCTCATCAGACAATATTGCCTCAAGCACTGCCTTTGCAAAGGGAGTGGTCACAATAGGGGCATCAAACCTGTTTGACAGGAAAGGTATTGCCCCGATATGATCAAGATGGGCATGCGTTGCAATTATCACCTTTGTTCTAGGGACCCATTCTTCGATAAAGGAAAGGTCTGGGACAGCGCCTATCTCAATTAGCTTCTTTGCGCTGAAATCATAGACATCCTCATCTTCTGTGTAAGCTATATACTTGTCAAGATGAAGGCCCATGTCGAGAATAATGACCTCATTGTCGACCTTGATGGCAGTGCAGTTCTTGCCTACTTCATCATAGCCGCCTACTGTGCAAATCTCTATCATATTCGCTTTTATTTTATTGATATATTTATAAATGTTTCTTACAATACCTTTAAATAAACCCGTCTCTTATTTGCCTCTATGAAGCATACTCTTAAAATAACCTTGCTGATTGTCGCATTGTTCCTCATTGCACAGCTTGTCGGCCTGGTCACAGTAAACAGGCACATACAGGTCTTTGAGGATGTGCAGACCGGAGCAATCACAATAGAGCATCCTGACACTCTCCTGGGGCCTCCTGCAGAGGTAAAATACAAATCAGCATCATTCCTCCTCATAGCTCTTCTTGTCCTGATAGGGACAGGGCTGCTTTTGCTGCTTATAAGATATAGGGTATACAGGCTATGGAAGCTCTGGTTTTTCATCGCAGTCTGGGCAACAATGGCTGTTGCATTTGGTGTATACATCAACTGGATCATTGCCTCAGTGCTTGCCTTTGCTCTTGGGCTATGGAAGATCTACAGGCCCAATGTCTACATATTCAATTTCACCGAAGTATTTGTCTATACTGGCATAGCCATTCTCATACTTCCGATATTGGACCTGTTTGCTGCGTTCGGACTTCTTGTTCTCATCTCAATCTATGACATGTATGCTGTATGGAAATCAAAACACATGATAAAGATGGCCAGATTCCAGACAAAGACAAAGGTTTTTGCAGGAATCCTGATACCTTACAGCATCTCCCCAAAAGCAGCACCCCTAAAAGACGGGAAGAAAGCAAAAGCCAAGGCAAGAAGCGCGATACTTGGTGGAGGGGACATAGCATTTCCCCTCATATTCTCCGCAGTTGTGATGGAATATCTTATAACCTCGCGGGGCCTGGAGAAATCCCTTGCTCTTGGGCTGACCGGGCTTATCTCTTTGTTCGCCGCAATATCACTTTTAATCCTTCTCGCAAAAGCAGAGGACCAGAAGTTCTATCCTGCAATGCCTTTTTTGAGCATTGGGTGTTTCATAGGATACATAGCAATCCTCATATTGATATAATCAGTAGAAATAAAATAAAAAAGAATAATGCCTATCTCTTTCTTTTCCCTTCCATCTTCTCCTGGCATATGCACATTGATGTTGTTGTCACGCCAAAGCCAATGACAAGGAACACCAGGGTCCATGCATCTATATTCCAGAATGCCCACACTCCCAGGTCTCTAAGCAGAAGCAGGATGCCCAAGACAAGGACAAGAAGACCCCACCACTTTTTTCCGCAATTCCAGCACATATTATCACCTCTTAAAGCCTGCAATAACTCCATTTTATATAAATATTACGACCAAAAAATATTTAAAACAGGCAGACAAGCCATATATAGGCAGGCTAGATCGGAGGGGTAGCCGTCCTCTGTAACCATCAACCGGCTTCAGGTGGGATCGAAGCTCAGGGAGAGGTATAATCCATGGACAGTGGTCCTGACTTGGACTGTGACATTCTGTCCTGTAGGATTGATACTTTAAGGAATCGTGTCAGGCGGGGAACCGAGCAGCACTCACTTCTGGTATTGATGCTTATGGGGTAGCGGAATTGAGAATAAGCCAGGGTTAACCATTGCTCATCTTTTATATCCATCTTTGGGCGCGCCTGCCTACTCTTATTAATCTATTTTTCTCCGCCCAATTCTTTCAATGTATCCAATCTCATTGTTGTGAGATGGTAGATTATCCTTGTTGAGAAATCTATTGAAATCAAAGCTTTGATCTCATTGACATCCCTTGTATGCAATGCCTTTTCTAGCAGTTCCTCTATCTCTTTGCTCAGCTGAAAGGCCCTGATTGCTTTCTCTTTCTCTGGCTTGTAGAAGAATTCGTAGCTGAGCCTGAACATCTCATTCATCTTATTTAATATTGCAAGGATTTCTTTCTTTGGTTTTGTCTGGGTCAACAGCTTTCCCAATGCCTTCAATTCATCACCCAGATCCTCAAGGCCTTCAATAAGGTAATAAAGGATCGATGTTCCAAAGGCCACAACCTTTGAGCTCTTATTGAGGTACCTGAGGCAGAAGTATGTGAACTTATTCACATCAAGATCCTGGTAAAAGATATTCTCCAGAGCCTTGTTGTCTTCATTCTTCCATGCATCATGGCATGTTTTTGACATATCCATTAACAGAATCAAGGATCTTCTTAGCATAGTATCAAAATCAATATCAAGCTGGCCTGCAATCACCTGTACCTCAAGCTCA
>DATDWE010000037.1:0-5393 GCA_035289765.1 Candidatus Nanoarchaeia archaeon | reverse complement strand
CCAGGGGGCCTATCATTTTTACTTCTAGACCAGTTATTTGATAAAACGGCATAGTTCGTGCAACTCGACGCAGTCGATGTTGCACCAGCTTCGCGTGTCAACGTAGCGAGACGTTGCAGTTGGGGCCTATTCCTTTTTCTTCCACACCATCACCATAGTTCTTTATTTTGACTCTAACCCATATACAAGGTTGGTATATAACCACTAATTAGTAGTTAAGAAACGAAAGATTTAAATACTAGTTCTCTATATCCATATACAATCTGTTATTATCATAAAGGGGTGAAAAACAAAAAAAGGTTGAGTGGAAGATGCCAGTTGAAACATTAAAAAGGGACATAAGACACGCTTTTGAAGAGATAGACGAAGTTATAGATATTTCTGGATTCCTTGGGAGAAAAAATCTTGATGCTGTTGTAAGAGAGTATATTTCTGATTTGAAGCATGCGGACAAGATTTATGAAATCACTGAGATGAAGAGGCACGAAGAAACAAGACCTCATTATGATCATTCTTTAAGGGTTGGCGGACTTTCCTGGATGGCCCTAAAATATGGGGGCGAGGATTTTATAAGGCTTGTTGAGAAGGAATCAGGCTCCAAGTTCGGAGAAGAGGAGATGGCAGAATACTGCATTGGAGGGATCCTTCATGACTCTGGAAAGCTAAAGGTTAATAAGAATCTTCTTGTAAAGCCAGGGAGACTGACAAAAGAGGAATTTGCAGAGATCAAAAGACATAGGGAAGAGGGAATACCTGTTGCAAGAGACATTCTGAAAGGAGACGGGATAAGAACTGCCCTGATCAATTCACTAATCTATTACCATCATGATTATCCAGATGAAGAAGGCAATGGTTATTCAAAGGTTCTTGACAAAAACAAGTTCAACGGTCTTATACAATTAGTTGCTCTTGCAGACAATATTGACGCCCCTCTTTTTAGGGGAATTTATCAAAGGAGATGCGGGCCAAAGGACCTTGCCAATTATCTTGATCTTATATCAACGCCAAAAGACAATGCAGGAGTCATCGCAAGATTAAGGCCTCTTGTTGATCCTGAATACTTCAAGAACGCAGAACCAGGAAGGTTTGAACCTCAGTTCGCAGTGCCTTTCATGCATATGCTGAGGAATTATGTGAGGAAGTGAGATGGAGACTGGGAAAACAGCGCAAAACAGTGGATTTGACCTAGAAAGCGCTGTGCTGACAGCAATCCATGACTTTGAAGATAAACTGAAGCATGCAATGGGATCTGAAGAGTATAAAGTTGAGCCTCCTGAATTTAAGATTGGAACACCTGAAGAGTACAGGGATGCTGTTGATAGGCATAATGGCCTTCTTGGGAGCTTTGAAACAATACTAAAGAAACAGTATATGCTGGCAGGAGAGATACCATTCATTGAGGGCTCTGAAGGAAGAGAAGAGGACAAGGAGAGATTGAGAGGGGCAAAAAACAGGTTTGTAAAAGATGTCCTGGAAGAATATAAACTTGAAAGGTTGAAACATGAAGAGAAAGATGCAAGCGGGATCTGCTCTGCTAAAGAATTGGAAGATAAGCTTTCACAGTTATACAGGCTTGTGCACTCCTTTGGGAATTACCAGAATGAAGTGGAGATCCTGTCAATAAGAAGGGATTCCAGCCATGATCCTCTTGTCAGAGAAGTATACAACCGCAGACATTTCTCAAACGAGTTGGAAAAGGAGGTCAAGAAGGCACAGAAGGCACTGAACAACCAGAGAGCCCTGCTTTCCATGGATATTAATGACTCTAATGCCCAAGCAAGAATCAAGAGAAATATTGAAGACAGCTACATGAATCTTTTATTCATCGATATTGATCATTTTAAAGGAATTAATGATATATATGGTCATGGTTTCGGAGATGATGTTCTTAAGGAGTTTGGCAAATATCTTAGGAAAAACTGCAAGGATTATGATTTAGTTGGAAGGCATGGTGGAGAAGAGTTCTGCGTGGCTCTCTCAAGCACTTCACGCGATAACGCTGATAACGTTGCTAAAAGACTTGTTAAGAATATCGAGGAGCTCAACAGCGCATTGAAGGAAAGATTCCCTGATCTTAAAGATGAGATAACAATAAGTGTTGGAATATCAACATATGACTGGGATTCACAAAATACAGAAGAGCTTATGGATCATGCTGACAAGGCAATGTATCATGTGAAGAATAACGGAAGAAATGGCTGGCATAGGTATGACCAGACAAATACCAAGCAATATCTAAAAGGAGCTGAAAGACATGAACAGCGCTAGACTCAAACAAGAGCAGCTCAAGCTCGCAGAGAAAGTGATGACAACAGACCAGTTTGAAGGGGCCAGGTACATTGCAGGCTGCGACCAGGCTTACATTGGAAACAACAAGGTCGTATCAGTTGTTGTTGTTATGGATGCTGAGACAATGCAGGTTGTTGAGAAAGCAGAGGCAGAGCAGTACTGCAGGATTCCTTACATTGCAGGATTTCTTTTCTACAGGGAAGCGCCAGCAGTAGTGGAGGCATTCACAAAGCTGAAGACAAAGCCTGACATCCTCATGGTTGATGCGAATGGGATACTTCACCCAAGAAGGATAGGCATGGCATCCCAGCTTGGGATTGTGCTTGATGTCCCTACAGTCGGTGTCGCGAAAACCCTGATGATCGGAAGATCTTTTGATAGCAAGATAGAGGTGGACAAGGAGATAAGGGCTGAGGAAGTGAGGACAAGGGATTTCGCAAGGCCATTGTTTGTTTCACCTGGCCATAAGATAAGCCTTAGGACTTCTGTTGAGCTTGTGAAGAAGATGATAGTTTTTCCCCACAAGCTGCCAGAGCCATTGCATATTGCCCACAGGCTGGCCAAGAATGCTGCTCAGAACAGCAACAAGGAGATAAATACCGCTTCCTGATATAGATTCTGAATATTTCTAAGAATACGCTAAGAGACAATCATTTAATTTTGAGCTTTTCTTTGCATTTGCTGCAGAAACCCCTGTTCTTTCCATCAACTTCGTTTACAGAATTTGGGTTGAACATCACGCACTTCCTGTCCTCGCAGTGGTCAATGCCAAGGCATCTTCCAAGCTGGTGCACAGCCTCCTTCAGAACCCTGGTCTTCAGGAAATCTCCCTGCAGCCTCGCTGTTGAGATTATGCAGCTATTGCCTGATGCAAATCCAAACAGATAGTTGAGCTCAGGATTGAAGAAATCATAAAGGTCTGTTTTTGTGACGCCCACAGCATAATCAGCTGCCTCAAGCGCTGCTGCCTCCCGTATAACCTCGATGAAATCAGTTGCATTTGCCTGCTGCCCACTCCACCTGCAGTTTGGAAGAGGAAGCTGCCGATATACACTTGTCTTAGCCTTGATAAAGGAAGGGAGGTGGTCTTTTAATGTTTCTATGACCTCTCTTTCAATATCCTCAAATGGGATTATTAATATAAGCATTTTATCCGAACTCTTTTATGGTGCTCTGTTGAACCTTCTCTTTTAAAAATTTATCTGCTTTTTTAAGGACATTCTTTGAATTATCATAGGTTATCTTCCTCGGCGCATCATCATACTCCAGCCATTTGAAGCCTTTGTGCTCAAATGATACCCTGACTTCCTTTGTCCTGCTCTCTGCAAGATAGAATACTGCCTCTTTTGATATTGTCTTGCCTTTTCTCTTGTAGGAATAGCTAACCTTCTCTTTGAATCCAGGGATAAACCTCAGGTCCTTGATGCCAGTCTCCTCTTCGGCCTCTCTGATCACTGTATCCTTCTCTTCCTCCCCCTTTTCAATCTTGCCTTTGACAAAATCCCAGTGGCCTTCCTCATAATGCAGAATGAGAAATAATATCCTTTTTCCTTCTCTCCGGAAGACAACTGCTCCTGCTGAGTTTTCATCTGCCATTTTCTTCTTTTAGATATTATCGTGTTTTTCTCAGCCTGCAGGCAGTGCACATGCCTGTCGAGGCATCATAATGCTCGCTGCACACGACCCTGCCGCACATGGAGCAGGTATAGACTCCTGGCTTTCTCTCGCACACCATGCATAATGTCGGTTTTTGCATTGTAAATAAAGAAATAGAGCAAAAAATATATAAAGCTTCCTCTAATTGAAACGCCCATGCCAACAGACAAGGAAATAAAGAAGGAATTCAAGGCAAAGGCCTCTAAGAACCCGGAGAAGTACTATGCAACTGGTGTTCTCAAAGAAGAAGGCTTCATGAGGAAGCAGTGCAAATGCGGCACTTTCTTCTGGACTGTAAATGCTGAACAAAAGACATGCGGAGATCCTGCATGCTCAGGAGGATTCAGGTTCTTTGATGGAACCCCTGCAAAGAACAGGCTGGATTACATCCAGGTATGGAAAAGGTTTGCAGAGCTGTTCAAGAAATGGGGCTACACTCCGATAAACAGGTATCCTGTTGTCGCAAGGTGGAGGGATGACACTGATTTTGTGCAGGCATCAATCTATGACTTCCAGCCTTATGTTGTTTCTGGAGAAGTTAAACCGCCCGCAAATCCTTTGGTTGTCCCGCAGTTCTGCTTAAGGTTCAATGATATTGACAATGTCGGAATAACAGGCGCGCATTATACAGGATTTGTCATGATTGGCCAGCATGCATTCATGCCTCCGGAGAAATGGGACCAGGCCAAATATTTCAGGGACATCCATAACTGGCTGAAGATAGGGCTTGGGCTGCCTAACAAAGAGATAACATTCCATGAGGATGCATGGGCAGGAGGAGGCAATTTCGGGCCTTGCATGGAATATTTCAGCCGGGGCCTGGAGCTTGGCAACCAGGTCTACATGATGTATGAGGTAACGCCATCAGGGCCAAAAGAGTTGAAGCTGAAGGTCCTTGACATGGGGATGGGCCATGAGAGGAATGCATGGTTCACAATGGCAAAAAGCACAAGCTATGAGACCACTTTCCCCACTGTCTGCAAGAATCTTTACAGCGCAACAGGGATAAAGGTTGATGAGAAGATAATCAAAAAGTTCCTTCCATATTCATCTTATCTCAATGTTGATGAGGTTGAGGACATTAACAAGACATGGAAAGAAGTTGCATCAAAAGTAGGTGTTGATGTGAAAGAGCTGAAGGACAAGATTCTCCCCCTTTCTGCGATATACTCAATAGGCGAGCATACAAGAAGCCTGCTTTTTGCCCTGAGCGACGGCGCCCTCCCGTCAAATGTCGGCGGAGGATATAACCTAAGGATAATACTAAGGAGAGCTTTGTCATTCATAGACCGGTATGGCTGGAACATCTACCTTCCTGAGGTTGCCAGGTGGCATGCTGAATACCTGAAGCCGCTGTTCCCTGAGCTTTCTGAGAACCTTGATGATGTCCAGAAAATCCTTGATGTAGAGAAAAGCAAGTACACTGCCACAAAGCAGAAGACAAAGTC
>DATDWE010000036.1:0-8623 GCA_035289765.1 Candidatus Nanoarchaeia archaeon | reverse complement strand
AATTATGTCGAAGTAGTATATAAAACTTTTCAAAAATCACTTCCCAAACCTTCTTTCCCGCTTCCTGAAGTCTTTAATGCAGGTTATAAGGTCTTCTTCCTCAAACTCAGGCCACATCTTCTCAACAAATATCCATTCAGAGTAGTTTGACTGCCAGATCAGGAAGTTTGATGTCCTTCTTTCTCCTCCGGTCCTTATGATGAGGTCAGGTTCATCTTTATTGTAAAGGCTGTTCTGGATAAGCTCCTCATTTATCTCGCTGTCTGTTATCTTACCATCCTCAATCAGCCTGCCTATCTTCTTGACTGCATCTACAATCTCCTCCCTGCCTCCGTATGCAATTGCGATGTTCATGATGCTGTCCTTATAGTTCTTTGTAGCATTCTCTGCTTTCCTTATAGCCTTCTGGACTTTCTCAGGCAGAAGATGTATTCTTCCTATGGCATTGATTCTTATCCTGTTCTCATGGACTTCCTTGCTTTCAGCAACCTCATTGAAAGCCCTCTCGAACTGGTTCATGAGGTAATTGAATTCTTTCTTTGGCCTGTTGAAGTTCTGTATTGAGAAACAGTAAAGAGTGACCTCTTTTATCCCAAGCTTTGAGCACCATCCAAGAAGCTTCTTGACTTTATCAAACCCAAGGCTGTGACCTTCCCATGGCTTTTTCATGAGCCTTCTGGCAAATCTCCTGTTGCCGTCAAGGATGATGCCTATGTGTTTTGGGCTGCCTGCCATATGCCCGAACAAAAGAAAATTATTTATAAATCTTTCTGTTTATAAAGGCTGCTTAAATGGCTTTATACCTTGTTTACCTATTCCTCAATGATAATAAATGTTTATATATGCATTTGACTGGCCATATGCCAATTAAAGAGGTGTGATGATGGTCAATGTCGCAATCAATGGCTTCGGAAGGATAGGCAGGCAGATCCTGCAGGCAGGCATAAATGATCCTGATATAAAATGGGTTGCCATCAATGACCTTACTGACACAAAAACACTTGCATACCTTCTGAAATATGATTCTGTCCAGCGCCGCGAGACAAGGGATGTGGCTGCAAGCCCTGATTCGATTGTCGTCAACGGCAAGAAGATCCTTGTGTTCGCTGAAAAAGATCCTGAGAAGCTGCCATGGAAAAATCTCGGCATTGACGTCGTCATAGAATCAAGCGGATTCTTCACAGAAAAGGACGGAGCAATGAAGCACATAAAGGCAGGCGCCAAAAAAGTCCTTATCTCTGCGCCTTCAAAAAGCGCTGATCTTTCTATTGTCAGGGGGGTCAATGAGCACATGCTGAAAAAAGAGCATACAATTGTCTCAAACTGCTCATGCACTACAAACTGCGCAGCTCCGATGACAAAAGTCCTGAATGACAATTTTGGCATAGAGAAGGCATTCATGGTGACATCCCATGCCTACACTGCAACGCAAAGGCTTGTTGATGCGCCTGATGCAAAAGACCCAAGGAGAGGGAGAAGCGCAGCAATAAACATGGTGCCTTCAACAACCGGCGCAGCAGAGGCTGTTGTCCAGACAATACCTGAGCTCAAGGGAAAACTTGATGGTTTTGCCATAAGAGTGCCTGTGCCTAGTGGATCCATTATCACGCTTATAGCATTAGTAAAGAAGCCAGCAACAAAGGAGAATATAAACTGGCTGTTTAACCAGGTTGCACAGCACCACATGAAAGGTGTCCTTGAATACACAGAAGAGCCTCTTGTATCAACTGACATAATCCACAACTCCCATTCGTGCATCCTTGACGCTGCGCTTACAAAAGTGACTGACGGAAACCTTGTTTCTGTCACAGGCTGGTATGACAATGAATGGGGCTACAGCTGCAGGATGGTTGATGTGGTTAAATTGATGGGATAGCATTTACGCATAATCTTTTTATATTCCCTCTCCTATTTTTCCCATAAAAAAGGTGATATTATGTTCAAAACTCTCAAAGACTTTGATTTCTCTGGCAAGAAGGTGCTAGTAAGATGCGACTTCAATGTCCCTCTTGATGACAAAGGCAGGATCCTTGATGACTGGAAGATAAAGAAGAGCCTGCCGACAATAGAATATCTCCTGGACAAGGGCGCAAAGCAGATTGTCCTCATGAGCCATCTCGGAAGGCCTGAAGGAGAGTTTGTCGAGAAGTTCAGCATGAACAGGATAGCTGACAGGCTCCGTGAGCTTCTTGGAGTCTCTCTTCTGAAGCTTGACGACTGCATTGATGAGGCTGCGCCTGAGGATGAGAAGATAATACTTCTTGAGAATCTCAGGTTTCACAAGGCAGAAGAGGACAATAATGAGCACTTTGCAAAAGCGCTCTCTGAGTACGGCGAGATCTTCGTGAATGACGCGTTCGGAACCTGCCATAGGGCGCATGCATCAGTTGTGGGAGTCCCTAAATTCCTTCCAAGCTGCGCAGGGTTTCTTCTTGAAGAGGAAATCAGGCATCTCAGCTCAGTCCTTGATCCAAAAAGGCCTGCCTGCGCAATCCTCGGGTTTGCCAAGATCTCGAGCAAGGTGGACCTTATGAGATCTCTCTTTGATAAGATTGACTTTGCGCTCATAGGCGGCGCTGTGGCATTCACATTCCTGAAGTCAAATGGCTTTGAAGTAGGGACAAGCCTGGTTGACAATGATGACATTGACACTGCAAGGGACATACTCTCAGAATATGAGGACAAGATAGTGCTTCCGACAGACATTGTTGTTGCTGACAAGAAATCAAAAGATGCAAAGACAAAGGTTGTAGGGATAGCTGAGATCCCAATGGACATGATGGGGCTTGACATCGGCCCTGAGACAGTGGAATTCTTCAAGAAAAAGCTTTCTGAGGCAAAGACAGTGATGTGGAACGGTCCTCTTGGCGTCTTTGAGATAGACAAGTTCGCAAATGGGACAAAGAAGATAGCTGAGTATCTCGCAAAGTCAGGCAAGATAGTTGTTGTCGGCGGAGGAGAGACAGCAGAGGCAATAAGAAAGTTCAGGCTTGAGGACAAGATGACCCATGTTAGCACAGGCGGCGGAGCATCAATAGAATTCCTGGAAGGGAAAGAGATGCCTGGGGTCAGGGCGCTAGAGGAGAATGAGATGAGGTTTTGAATCTCATCTTTTATCTATAGGCATATACTTTGCATCAAGAGGTCTCACTTCTTCTATATAAACTCCTTTCGGCCTCAAGAGCTTGTTGTTTGCCCTCTGCTCAAGCACATGCGCTGTCCATCCTGCAATCCTTGACATTGCGAACAATGGTGTGAAAAGTGATTCCGGAAGCCCGAGCTTTAGATATAGGATTCCTGAGTAGAGGTCGACATTTGCCTTCAGCCTCTTCTCTCTTGCCATCACTTCCTCGATCTTTCTGGCAGCTGCATAAAGGCCATAATCATCGCCAAGTATCTCGCTGATCTTCTTGCTGAGTATCCTTGCCCTTGGGTCCCCTCCTGTGTACACCCTGTGGCCGATGCCCATTATCTTCTTCTTCTCCTTCAGCTGCTGAAGTACCCACCTCTCGACATCATCAGCGTCTTTTCCTTCAAGGCCTTCGAGCATTTTTACTGCTTCTTCATTGGCTCCTCCATGGAGCGGCCCTTTGAGAGCGCCTATTGCTGCAGCGACAGCAGAGTACATGTCAGATTCAGTGGATGCAACAAGCCTTGCTGTGAATGTCGAGGCATTCATCCCATGGTCTGCCATTATGATGAGCAGCACATCAAGAAGCCTGGCATCCTCTTTTGAAGGCTTTTTGTCATGGAGCATGTAAAGGAAGCTCTCTGCAAGGGTCATTTGCTTGCCTGGCTCAACAGGCGCCAGTTTGTTTCTTGCCCTCTCTATTGCAGCTATGATTGCAGGAAACTTTGCGATGAGATCAATGGCCCTTCTCATATCAGATTTCTCTGACCTGCTTTTATCCCTGTCAGAAGCAGAAAGAGAGGACACTGCTGTCCTGAGCGCAGCCATTGGCTCATCATCTTTCATTGCATTGATTATGCCTATTGTCTCCCTGCTCAGTCCTGTGTGCTTTGAGAGCTCTTTCCTGAAATCATCAAGCTCTTTCTTTCTTGGAAGCCTGTCATTAAGAAGAAGAAAGCATATTTCCTCAAAGTTTGAGCTGTCTGCAAGATCCTCGATGCTGTAGCCGGAATAATAGAGCCTTCCTTCGCCGCTGCCGTCAACCTTTGATTTTATGGTAACTATTGCCTTTGTGTTGGCAAGACCATGGTCTGCTAGGCCAAGCTGTTTCTCATTGAATGAATAAGCCATTATACACCATATACCTACCATTTCCTTGTGAGGAAGCTCATTCCGATTATTATCAGAAGTATTCCAAGCGCGGCCAGGGCGAACTTGATGATGAAGTCAAGGGAGATTATCACTCCGACCACAATACAAACTATCCCTATAATAAGATTAAGCAGGTTTCTGTGCAGTTTCATCGTGCCACCTCACCCTAAGCCTTACTGAAAGAAGGTCCTCGACATCATTCTCTATCTCAGATATCATCTTTTTGATGTCTGTCCTCTCCATCTGCTTGCTGATCTTCTCAATAGTTGACCTCGATCTCTCAAGCTGGTTGTCAAGATGGGACAGCTTGTAGTTGAGCTCATTCAGCTTCTGGGCTGCTGTGTTTATGCCCTCTCTTCTCTTCAGTTTTTCCATAGAATCAACGTGCTCATAATGCTTCTTCGCGATCTGCTGAAGCCTTTCTTTTGATATCATACCCAGGGCCTCAATAGTCCTCTCTTTCTTCTTGTCATTGAGGTCAAGCTGGTTGCTCTCGACTGCCTCCCTCATCTTTGCAAGGACTTCTGTGATATTAAGCCCATCATCCTTCATCAGGCCATGAAGAGGCGAATCGATGTAATCCCTGAGAATGCCCGCGCCGTAGAGTGTTATCTTCTCATATTTCTTCATTGATTTCTCAATCGGAGAGAACAATGATATGAGCTCTGCCTCATTATCCCTGATCTCCTTTGATATCCTGTCTTTTTCCTTCCCTAACTCCTGCAGCTCCCTGTAATCCCTGCTCTGCTCAAGCTTTTCCATCTTGTCCATGGTCTCTTTCTTCATGGCATTTATTGAGCTGTAGTTTGTCTTCTCTTCCTCTATAAGGTCGCCTGCTTTTTTCCTCAATGCCAGAAAGCTGTCAATCTCCTCTATCTTCTGGCTTACTGCATTGATCTTCCTGTAATCATTGTCGAAGATGCTCCTTGCGAGGAAATCCACCTTCTTGATGTACTGCGCTATTGCCCCTGACTCGTCCCTGAAGAATTCCTGAAGGACATAATAGCTCCTTGAAGATGTTTTCGTGAAATAATTGAGGTTCTCCTCAAACCTCGAAAGAAAGTCATTTATGAGGCCCATATTGATTGAAGATGGCGTCTTTATCTGGTCCAGGAAAAGATTCACTGATTTGATGTAGGCTTCCCTGTTGCCCTGCATCACCTGTATCGCGCGCTCAGGTATCTTGTCATTCCTGAGCATTGTGTTTGCAAGCGCCCTGGAGCTTTCACGCGCCCTCTCGCAGTTGATCCTGATCTCATTGAACTTTGCCTGGATGTCATCCTTGATGTTCTCAAGCAATGGCTCTGTTTTCTCATCAAACCACAAAGAAAGCTTGCCCAGCTCAACATATACAGTATCAATCTCTTTCTTGTTTCCGAATAATGATTTGAGCCACCCCATAAGACATTATATTGAAGAGGGGGTTTATATTGTTTTTGCTTCGGGCACATATATCTGATATATATCTGGAAAATTATTTAAACAACAGCACCCATAGCAGCTGAATGAAACGCAGATACTCAAAAAAGCCGTCAGAGCACCTGAAGATAGCAAAGGAGAGGATTGAGGAGCTGTTCAGGCAGGCAGACCTTGCTTTTGATGAGAGGCCAGACCTCTCTGGCAGGTATGTATCGCTGGCAAGAAGCATAAGCATGAAATACAAGGTCAAGATACCTTCTTATCTGAAGAGGAAATTCTGCAAGCACTGCTATTCTTATCTACGGCCAGGAAAGACCGCAAGAGTTAGGATTGCCAAGCAGAGAGTGATATATTACTGCAATAACTGCAGGAGATTCATGAGGTTCGCAATAAGGAAACCTGCTAAAAAGTAGGCCGTTTATCATTCTTTCTTAGAAAATATGTAGAATTCATGCCATTAGATGGGTGCAGAACCATCATTATTCCCTTTTCTGAAAGCTGCTCCTGCAGTCTCTGATAATCGACATTTTCTATCTTGAGGGGCATATAAATCCTGTCAAATGGCTTGTGATCTGGACAGCCTAATTGGATATCACCTATTACAAATTCTATGTTCGCAAGGTCTGGATTGTTTTTCTCAACATTCTTTTTTGCAGACTTCATGGTCAGAGGATTGAAATCAAGGACAAACAATCTTCCTGAGGGCCCGATGATGCAGGCATTTATTGCAGCAGAATATCCTGTTTCTGCGCCTATCTGCAGAACCCTCTGCCCCCCACAAATGCTCAGAATCTCAGCATGCAACATTATGGAGCTTGGCTGTGGTGATATTATAACCCCTTTCTGAGAGGGATGCTCTGCTGTACTATTGTTGTATGCTTCCCTGAAGTATCCTAACTTGTCAAGGTAATTACCTCTGTCCACTGCCCGCATTGCAGCAATTATAGGATCGCGTATCTTGATTGGATATGGTGCCAAACTCTTCAGCACTTCGTCCACTAATGAGTCATTTTCTGCGCTCATATGCAGAGGCAGAACACACAATTATTTAAAACTTACTACCATACCTACTCCGGAGTGCTAAACAACCGCAATATTTATATATGCCTGAGGATAACTAATCTGCCAGGGGGTAGTTATGGCTAAAAAAGGCAGGTATGGTGATGCAAGAACAAGGAACTTTGAAGAACTCAACGCCATACTGAAGAACTCTTTCTCTGGAATAAAAAAAGACATGAATGATATAAGAGAAAACATACATATATTGCAGACTTACTCAGAGGACACAAGAGGCATATTTGATGCCTCAAAGAAGGATTTTGTCACAATAGACAAGCTCAATGCCCTGAAGATAAAGCTGGCTGACATGAATGAAGAGGTCAAGAGGCTTGACAGGATAGAGTCTGTACTCAAGGCCATCAATGACAGGACGATTGACAAGGACAGGTTTGAGAGCGAGAGGCAGAAAAGCAAGGAAACCATAGACGAACTCAAGAACCAGGTAAGCTTCGCTGAGAGGCTGGGCAAGTCAGCCTTGACAGAAGCAAGGCTCAAGCAATTGTCAAAGGAGGTCAGCGCTGAGATCAATGAGATGGTGCAGAGGCTTGACTCCTATGAGAAGAAAGGGGGCAAGGTCGTTGACGACATTGCAGAGAAGCTCAGGAAAGAGATTGAAGGCAAAATAGCCAATCTTGATGAAAGATTCAACACAAAGGCAGCAAGCCTCCGCGAGGAAGTAGGAAGCGAGACCTCACAGGCAAGGGTTGATGTGAAAAGTGTCCTGGAGTCAGAGAGAAAAGAGTCCAACAGAAAGATGCTGAAGCTTCTTGAGGGCATAAACAAGATAAGGGATGAGAACAAGAAGCTGATAACAAGAAATCAGGTGAATGATGTCCTCAGAAGCATAAATAAGGAGTTTGATGCATTGAAAGAGGAGATTGAAGACATCAAGATACTCAGGAAAGACATAAAACAGATAAGAAAAGACAAGCTCAACAGGGCTTATTTTGAGCAGAGCATGAATGACATCAGCAAAAAAGTTGATTCTTTTGGGAAAGACATTGCAGGCCTTAGGGAAGAATTGAAATATGCAAAGAAAGCCCAGAAGGAGATGGAGTCAGCCAAGAATAAGGCAGCTGCCGGCAAGGGCAGGACAGGATTCTTCAGCGTGCTGATGCTTGCCAATCTCCTTGTTGTGCTCGCATTCATACTTCTAGGAGTGAGCTTTACGCTTTATTTCTTTGAGAGGACAGAGTTCATGAATTATGTCATTGTAGGCGCTGTCCTGTTCTTTGCAGCAGGCATCATAATAAGGATTGTTTCTGTTATAAGGGAATGAACAGAAAATTTTAAATATTGATATCTTTCAGGTTCTATATTATAGTGCCGCGGTCGCCTAATCCGGTCAAGGGTCTTGTTCCTTGATCCGGCCATTAAGTACCATCTCGCTTTGCTCGATGGTACGAATAAATGATATAAACTTTTATAAACTTCCTTTAAGATTGTTGCAATAATGCCGCGGTCGCCTAATCCGGTATGGCGGCGGTCTCGAATAACGGCTCGCTCCGTTAACACGCGAATGCGTGCGGGGTATTCCTCATTTCATTCGGAAACCCCGCTCAATGCGAACTGCTACTGATAACCGCTTTCCTTTGGGATGTCTCGGTTCAAATCCGAGCCGCGGCGTTCATAATCAAATTAGCCAAATGAGCTGCTGAGTTCGTGCAGCTCGACGAAGTCGATGCTGCACCAGGTTCGCTTCCGAGGGTAGCGTTGACGCTCTTCTGAATCCGAGCCGCGGCGTCTACTTTATTGCCAGAGTGCCTGGCGCCCACCTGCCTACAACTGGCCCGTCTTTTACCTCAAAACCAGCTGCTTTTAGGTTTTCTCTGATAGACCTTGCGCATGAATATGTCGCAAGCA
>DATDWE010000035.1:0-3038 GCA_035289765.1 Candidatus Nanoarchaeia archaeon | reverse complement strand
GATCAGAGGGCGATTGATTACAACATGGGAATCCCGAAAACAGGCAGGTCAAAAGATGGCAGGCCAATGCATTATTCAGTAGGCGCTGTGATAAAAAAAGACGGAGAATATCTTCTTATTGACAGGGCAGTGCCTCCTTTTGGGTTTGCAGGGCCTGCAGGCCATGTTGACCAGGGAGAGAGCGAGATAGAGGCAATGAAAAGGGAAGTGCAGGAGGAAGTTGGATTGAAGATTGTAAGATGCAGTCTGCTTTTTGAGGAAGAGGTCGGCTGGAACTGGTGCAGCAAGGGTGTTGATGCGCATTATTGGTATGTTTTTGAGTGCGATGTTGAGGGAGAGATGAAGAGAAGCTTCAGGGAGACAAAATCAGCAGCATGGTACGCAGAAGATCAGATAAAAGACCTTAAGCTGGAGCCGGTTTGGGAGTACTGGTTCAGGAAGATGGGTGTGATAGAATGAAGATAATGATCTGCGGAAGCATGGATTTTGCAAAGGAAATGGTTGATGCAAAGAATGCTCTTGAGAGGCTCGGGCATGAGGCAATGATACCGGACGATACCCATGACTGCGTCAAGAACCCTGCTCTCAACATGGATTATGGGCACTGCATGAGGACCCAGATTGACAAGAAATGCTTCAACAAGATTGCGGAGAGCGATGCCATCCTTGTCCTGAATTACCCGAAGAATGGGATGAAGGGATATATTGGAGGAGCCACTCTCATGGAGATAGGCCTTGCAAGGCACCTTGACAAGAAGATATTTCTTCTCAATGATCTGCCAGGCGAGGACGAGCTGAGGTATGCACTTGAGATAAGGATAACAGAACCTACAGTCATAAAAGGGGATTTCGGAAGGATTAAATGACACAAATTTTATATACCTAAATGCCTTATCTCTCTTTATGGATGGTGAAAATACTCAGGAAAAGGGGAGGCTGGAAAGGAAGAGGCCTTCTGATGCTGTTGAGAGGTTTGTCTATGACATGGTTGAGAGTTCTAAGAAGCCTTTTGAGCCAGGCAAGCCCAATGAGTGCAAAGAGGACATAAATGAGATAGAGGCGCTCACTAAAAGGATAAAGGACAAACTGCAGAGAAGCTGAAAGAGAATATCAGGGTTCATATTTCTAATATTATTAAAACAAAATATAGCGCCGTGCAAGTAGTGGTAGAAGAAGTATTTATTCTAAGTACGCCGCCATCATGACAGCTGACGGCCATTCTCACTTCGTTCGAATGTCCTACTCGCCACCCCGGAGGGGGCGTCCCCCGGCTCGCCAGCGTCATGGCGGCGTAAGCGAGGCAGCAACAATGGCGCAGACGAGGCGAGGGTTGGCTCCTACGGAGTGCCGAGTAGGGCAAATCGAGCGTAGCGAGATTTGACCGTCTGCCGCCATTATTGTTGCTGCCGAGAGTTTATCAAAAACAAATAAAATCTCTTTTGCGATATATCATTCACCAGCATAAACCATATAAAGAGGAATATATAATCCTGCCATATGGAGACTCTTATACTTGTTTCAGAGCCAAAGGCAGCAAAGAAGCTCAAGAACAGGGAATTGAGTAATTCTGCAATAGTCAGCCTGAATGATGCTACATCAGGCGCACTTGCCAGCGAAGGCATAATCTTCAGCACACTGAATGATTACCTGACAGAGAAGGATTCAAAAAATATAATTGACAGCTCAATCAGGTGGCTCAGGGAATGGTCCAACAGGAGCGGCATCAAGAGCATAACCTACAGGAACATATCTGTCTGGTGGTTCTTTGATTTCTGGCTCTATTACAGCTTCTTCAAGTGGGATATGGTCAAGAGCATGATATGGTATATTGACAGCATCGATATTGTAATCAGAAAAACAAATCCCAAGAAGGTTTTTGTGATAGGCAACAGGACTGTCGCAGAGATTGCAAGGATAATATTCCCTGAAGCAAAGTCTCTTGTGTACAATGACAGACAGATTATGCATGCCTATGTTGTTGACCTTGGCGTGAGAGCAAAGCATGTCCTTAGGAGACTGGCAAGCAGGATAGTCTATCATGGGCATAAGGAAGAGAAAAAAGACATTCTTTTTGCGACGTACACATCCTGGTTCAGGCCATGCCTGAGAGAGGATGGAAAAACAGGGAAAGAGGATGCCATACTCGGCTATGTTGTCAGGAAGGCCATGAAAAAATACAATGTTCTTGTAGCTGACATTGATTTCACAAAGACTTTAGGAATAGATCTGATGATGCAGAAGAAAGAATCAGAAGAGAACATCCCTTTTGAGCATTATTCAAACATCAGGATAGGCATGTTTGCAGGAAGCAGGGCAAGAGACATAAGAAAACAATGGAAAGAGCTTGATGATGAGAGATTTGCTGGTTCATGCGTGTACAGGGGATTCAATATCTATAATATCCTCAAGCCATGGCTTGATTTTGTCTTCAGAAGAAGAGCCGGCCTTATGATAAGCTACATTGAGACAGCGCTTAATATGCTTGACAGGACAGACCCAAGGCTTGTGTTTGTCGTTGACGAGACAGCAATATTCGGAAGGTCTGTGACAGCAGCTGCAAAGATAAAGGGGATCCCAGTTGTTGCTGTCCAGCACGGCTATATAACAAATGATTCCTTTGAGTACAGGCACATAAAAGGGGACATAGCAGATGACCTGAATGCTGAAAAGCCGTACTGCCCGATTGCAGAGAATACAGCTGTCTATGGCCCTTTCACAAAAGACATTCTCACAGTGCCTGGAAATTACCCCAAGCACAGCGTTGAGGTGACTGGCCAGCCAAGATATGACTGCTTTGCAAGCAAGATGACATTCAATAGGGAAAAGGTGTTCAATGAGTTCGGGCTTGACAGGAAAAAGAAGCTCATACTGTGGACAACGCAGGATGTCCCTGGCCAGGATGCTGTTGTGTTCAATGCTGTGAAGAACATAAAGAACGCACAGCTTCTTGTGAAGCTGCATCCAAGGGAGCTTGCAGGCACAGGACCATATTATGACAAGGCTAAAGAGATCGGCATTGAGATAATAGCAGTGAGAGA
>DATDWE010000034.1:0-7008 GCA_035289765.1 Candidatus Nanoarchaeia archaeon | reverse complement strand
CATCAGGCATTACAATTATATTCACAACTTCCTTCTCATTTGGCGCTATCTGGATTGTTTCTTTGTCAATGCTTATCCAATCAACATCCTCATTCACTCTGATCCTGAATATGTTCGGCTCATAGTTGTTCTGTATTGTGAGGGGTATTGTTATGTTTTCCAACCCCATCACTTCAATAACGTCCCCAGACCCCCTTAACCCTGTCCTGTTGACATATATTGTTGCATTCTCTATCATCAATTCCCCTGTCTGCTCTGTCTGTAGCGGCACTTCCTGAGGCGCTTCTGCTGCCTCGCTTCTTTCTCCAAAGAGCCAGTTCCATGCTCTTGTGAAGATCCCCTCTGTAGCTGTTTCTTGAACTGTTTCTTCACTGCCAGCCTCAATGTAGCTTAAGTTCTCAGTTTCCTGATAAGGAACCTCTGAGACATTTGTTTCATTAGCATTAACCATAAAGTATGGCGAGAGGAAGTATATTCCTGCTGCTATTGCTCCAAGCAATACAAGCAGGCCTAATATCAATAAGAGCCATCTTGCCCATCCTCTGTCCTTCTTTTCAATCTCAAGGATTCTTTCCTTTTGCTCCTCTGCAATTATTTTTGAGGGAGCGCCTTCAACATCCTGCCAGAATGCTTCTTCCTCCTTCACTTTCCTCTTTCTTGAGACAAGGAGCAGCAAAACAACAAGGAGCACAATAAACAATACAGCTGACAAGATATACAACCAGCTGTCTATAAGGCTTTCTAGCGCTGTCTTTTCCCTCAGTTTAACACCGAAAACTCTTTCATAGCCGACATACTGCCCTTCTGGAATTGCTGTTATAGAAACATCATATTTGCCCTGCATAGTCTCATTAGTTGGAGAGAGCACAAGATTTATTGTAGCAGTCTCTCCTGGAGCTATGTCAATGGCTGTTCTGTCAATGCTTATCCATCCTTCTGTTGTATTCAGGAATATGTCATATCTTCCGCCCCTTATGCCTATGCTGGATACATCAAATTGTATGACATTCCCGTCATAATTTGTCTCTATCTTCTCTTCAGCGCTGTTTATCTCAACAGCATAAGCCTCTTCTATTGCGACCACATTGACATCAAACTTTTGCTGCATGACCTTCTCAGGGAAGTTTGTCACGTTTGCGGTGAGTGCGAACCCATAAAGTCCTGTTTCATTGCATGGAGCCTTAAGAAGTATTGGAATATCTCTAGATTCTCCTGATTTGACTGATGAAAAGGCTGTTCCAAGGCTGGCCCAAGGCTCTCCAAACAAGGAGAATGTATAAATGCTCTCTCTTGAGCCATCATTCAAGGCATGTCCAAGCAAGGTATACTCCTCACAGCTTGCCAGATCAGGGACTGTATCGACACTTATTGCCAAAGAATAGCAGTTCTCAACAATTGTGCTGACAGATTTGTCAACTATCATCTCTCCTCTCTCTGAGACTGACCTCAAAGTAAGATTGTATGTGCCCTCTGGAACAGCAGAAGGGTAAAGGGTCAGGTTGATGTTTGCTGCCTGCTTTTTTAAAAGTGTTATAACTCCTGCATCAAAGAAGCTCCATGCTGCATCTGTGCTCAAGAAATATGTGTTTGCAACATCTGCATTATTCGTGATTATAACCGGAGCGACATTTCTAATGTCTTTGCAGACATTCATAACCTCTGCAGATGAGACAGAATAATCATAACAAGCATTAATCTTAAGGTTGAAGGGAAGTTCTGCTTTGACATTGCTTCTTTGCGCCCCTACAACAAGGCTGAAATCCATATCTCCATAAATCCCGCAGGGCGTTGCAACGAAAACATATATCTCTTTGCTCTGGCCAGGTCCAAGCACAAGGAGGTTTTCGCTGACAGTCACGTATTCAGGGAAAGGGGTTACGCTTATGTTGTAAGTCTCTGCAAAATCTCCGGTATTCTTCACAACAAAATCATATCTCACAGGAGAGCAGGGGCACACCTCTGTCGGCTTTTCTGTCTGGATCACATCCACATTGACGCATTGCCTGATATCAACAGCCTGGACTATCTCTTTGGCACTACCAAATGCAGTGTCTACAGTAGTTGTCAGGTCAAAGCTTCCTTCTATTCCGCATGGGGCGCCAATGAAATTATGAACTTCCTTGCTCTCTCCAGGCTTAAGACTGAAAGTTGTGGGGTTTATCGCTGAATAATTGAATGCGCTTCCGCTCTGCTTTATTCCGTAAACGCTCGCCACATCTCCTGTGTTCTCAAGGGTTATCAGATTTTCAGCATCAGAGCAAGCGCAGACATACAGTGTTTTGCTTGGGGCGTAAGCATTGAAGTCCTCTTTTAATGCAAAACCTGCCTTTATACTTATTATAAGAAGGATTACAAATATTGCAGCATAAATTACTTTTGTTTTACTACTCATAATTAATAACCCCGATTTATTACTCGGCAATAGGTTATTACTATATAAATTTTTCGATTCAGGAGCAGAAACTCATATATGGATTATTAGGTACAGCAAAACGAAAGATTTATATATAAAAACTTAACGATAGTTAATAATATGAGAAAACAGTATATGCCGCAGGAAATCGAAGTCTGGTACATCATACCTTCAATAAGAAAGGAGCTTGCAAAGGCAATGGCCGCAAAAGGATTAAAACAGAGAAAGATAGCTGCACTTCTTGGCATAACTGAGGCAGCTATAAGCCAATACCTGAAGCACAAGAGGGCAAAAGAGGTCGATTTCATGCAAGAGACAATCGAAGAGATAAAGAAATCATCTGACAGGATAGAAGAGAACTCCGAGCTTCTTATTGAGGAGATGCAGAGGATACTATCTCTTGTCAAAAAGAGCAGGACCCTGTGCCTAGTGCATTCAAAGTTCAGCAAACTGCCTGAAAAATGCGAGGCATGCCTTGAGATTGGCTAATAAAATAAAAATGAAGGAAGAAAAGATATATTTCAAGAACAAACACGGGGAAAAGCTTTGCGGAATACTGACTGTGCCTGCTGATACCTCAAAAAAGCATTCTCTTGTTATCTTATGCCATGGGTTTTCTTCAAGCAAAGAAAGCAGAACATACCTCTTCCTATCAAAGCAGCTTTTTAAATATCAAATATTGTCCCTGAGATTTGATTTTTATGGGCATGGCGAAAGCGATGGCAGGTTTGAGGACATAACAATCACAGAGGGATATGAGGATATACTTTCAGCAATAGACTATGTCAGGAATCTTGGATATGTGAACAAAATTGCGCTATTTGGAACAAGCTTTGGCGGAGTCTGCAGTGTTCTTGCAGCTTCAAAATCAAAAAATCTAGCGGCTCTTGGCCTAAAAGCGCCTGCACTGGAGATGGCAAAATCAAGAAAAATGAGGCTTGGCTTAGAAGGGATAGAAGAATGGAAGGAAAAAGGATTTGTAGAGCACCAAAACCACGAAGGCAGGAAATTCAGGTTAAACTATTCTTTTTATGAAGACGCTTCTGGCATTGATGCTTATGAAGCAGCAAAGAATATCCATATCCCGACCCTTATGGTGCATGGGGATAAGGATGATAATGTTCCTATAATCCAATCAGAAAAACTGACAAAGAGCATTAAAAACTCAGTTCTGGAGGAGATAAAAGGCGCAAACCACTTTTTTGACAAAAAAGAGCATTATGACCAGGCAAACGAACTGTTCTTAAAATTCTTCAAGGAGGTATTGGCATGAAAACAATCTATCTTGACAATGGAGCAACAACAATGGTAGACCCAAAGGTAGTTCAGGAGATGGCACCATATTTTGAGGAGAAGTATGGAAACGCTTCTTCAACGCACCATAAGGGGCAGGAGGCCAAGATGGCTCTTGAAGAGGCCAGGGAGACAATCGCAAAGTCCATCGGAGCAAGGCACGATGAGATTATATTCACTTCAGGCGGAACAGAATCAAACAATATCGCAATAAAAGGGATTGCATTTGCAAACAAGAAAAAGGGCAACCACATCATAACAACTAAGATTGAGCATGACTGCGTCCTTAATGCATGCAAATGGCTCGAGAGCCAGGGATTCAAAGTCACTTACCTTGATGTTGACAGGCAGGGCTTTGTAAATCCAGATGCCCTCGAGAAGGCAATAACAAAGAGCACAATACTCGTCTCAATCATACATGGGAACAATGAGATAGGCACAATACAGGATTTGGAGGCTCTTGGAAAGATATGCAGGAAGCACAATGTCTATTTCCATACAGATGCATGCCAGAGTTATACGAAGACAGAGCTGAATGTAAAAAAACAGAGCCTTGATCTTGTCACAATGAACAGCCATAAGATTCACGGCCCCAAAGGAGTTGGGGCTTTGTACATAAGAAATGGAGTAAAGATAACCCCATTATTGCATGGAGGAGGGCATGAGCACAATCTAAGATCAGGAACTGAGAATGTTTCAGGAATCATAGGTTTTGCAAAAGCAGTTAAGATGACCAGCTCTGGCCATGTCAGGCAGATGAGAAAGCTCAGGGATTATCTTATAGAGAATGTCCTGAAAATACCAGAGACAATGCTGAATGGCACTGTTGGCGATAAAAGGCTGTGTAATAATGCCAACTTCTCCTTTAAGTATGTTGAAGGGGAGTCAATAGGAGCATATCTCGATGCAAAAGGGATATGCACTTCAACTGGCTCTGCATGCTCATCCAGGTCATTGGAGCCAAGCCACGTTCTCATTGCAATAGGCTTAAAACCAGAAGAGGCTCATGGAAGCCTTAGGATAACCCTCAGCAGATTCACCTCAAAGGAGGAGATAGACACTCTGCTGAAAGTCCTGCCCGGGATAATAGAAAAGCTGAGGAAGATGAGCCCCCTGGCTGATGCAGGCAGCGGGTGGTAGGAGGATAAAATGGCAGACATAAAATCTAAAGGAAACACTTACAGCAAGAAAGCGCTTGATTATTTCAAGAACCCCAAGTATGCAGGAGATATGAAGAATCCAGATGCAGTTGGGAAGGTAGGAAATCCTGTATGTGGGGATGTTATGCACATATTCCTGAAGGTGACCAAGAACAAAATAGAGGATGTAAAATTCAAGACCTTTGGCTGCGTTGCTGCAATAAGCTCCTCAGAAGCTCTCTGCAGGCTCGCAAAAGGAAAAACCCTTGAACAGGCTGAGAAACTTACAAACAAAGATATTCTTGACCACCTTGGCTGGCTCCCTCCTGTGAAGATGCATTGCTCTGTCCTAGGTGCAGAAGGTCTTCATGAGGCAATCAGGAACTACAGGGAAAAGCATAAAAAGGCCTGAAATCTTTTCATTCTTATGGGAGTCATTCTTGCAAGATATGGAGAAATAGCCCTGAAAGGCAAGAATAGGATAAATTTTGAGAACAAGCTAAAGGACAACATAAAAAGATTTGTAGAATGCAGCATAAAGAAAACATCAGGAAGATTTGTGATCTATCCAGAGGACGCGACCAAGGCTATCAGCAGGCTCAAAAAGATTTTTGGATTGGTCTCAATAAGCATTGCAGAGGAAGTGGAAGTCGATATGGATAAAATAAAAGAAGAATGCATGAATCAGACAAAAAACAGGAAATTTGAGACATTCAGGATATCTGTCCAGAGATCACTGAAAAAGCTGAGACCAAGCCCTGAGCTGGAGAAGGAAATAGGAGCCCACATAGTAGAGAAAACAGCAAAAAGAGTCAAGCTAAAGAATCCAGACCTTGAGATCTCTGTCGAGGTCTCTGACATGGCGTATGTCTTTTCTGAGAAGATGCCTTGTGTCGGTGGTATTCCTGCGGGCATAGAAGGCAGAGTGGCTTTATTGATAGAAAATAGGGAATCAATCCTGGCAGGGCTCTTGGCCATGAAAAGAGGATGTGATATTGTTCCTGTAGCAATCAAGAATATCAATACAGGTATGCTGAGAGAATATGGATGCCACAGGGAAATAATCAATATCAAAAAGATAAGCGAGATAGAAGCTATTGCAGAAAAGAACAACTGCAAGGCAATTGTTGTAGGCCAGCAGCTTAAGGACATAAAGGAAATTCCTGTCAGCTTGCCTGTGCTGAGGCCGCTTGTTGGCATAAGCCCAGAAAAAGCAGGGCAGATCCTGAGAATAGAATGAGAAGAATGAAAAATTCAAACAATAATATCTTTGCATCGTCTTTCGAGAGAAAAGTAGAAGATACCATAAGAAAATATAGCCTTTTCTCAAAGAAGGACAAGGTACTTGTCGCATGCTCTGGAGGCAAAGACTCAACAGCTGTCCTATTCATACTGAAAAAGCTGGGGTACAATATACAGGCAATAACTGTTGATGCTCTGATAGGGAAATATACAAAAGAGAATCTTGAGAATATAAGGAGTTTCTGCAAATTGCTAGGTGTCAAGCTTCATGTTATATCTTTCAGGAATGAATTTGGGAAGTCATTATGCTACATGAGGCAGTCATTATCTTCCAAAGGTGTGAAGCTGAGATCCTGCACAATATGCGGAACCCTCAGGAGATATCTGATAAACAGGGCAGCAAAGAGGCTGAAAGCAGATTATGTTGTCACAGGCCACAACCTTGATGATGAGGCTCAGGCAGTAATGATGAACCTTCTCAGGAATAACCTCGAAGTCGGTTCAAGGTCAGGTCCAAAGACCGGGCTCAAGAGGAAGGAAAAAAAGAAGAGCTTTGTCCAGAGGGCAAAGCCGCTGTATTACTGCTCAGAGAAAGAGGTGATAAGGTACTCAAAGATAATGGGATTCCCTGTAAATTACGGCAGATGCCCCTGCTGCCATGACGCTTACAGGAACAAGATAAGGTCTATGCTGGACAGGCTTGAAAAGACGAATCCAAGACTAAAACTTAATATCCTTGAATCGTTCTCTGAGAAGATACCAAAGCTAAGGATGAGGTATTCTGGGAAGACCCAGGAATACTGCAGAAAGTGCGGAGAGCCATCTAAAGGGGAAGAGTGCAGCGCATGCAGAATCTTTAGCAAATTAAATCCTGGTTGACAACATGAGCAAAGAAAAATTCAAGACAATGGGCAATGTGTT
>DATDWE010000033.1:0-10557 GCA_035289765.1 Candidatus Nanoarchaeia archaeon | reverse complement strand
GCCTCATTTTATCACTTCCTAATATTGAATTCTATATAAATTTTATTGTTTTGGGTTTTATCAGGCCATGATGTTCTTTACACTGATCTCCTTGGATGCTGACTGCATATAGCCATAATTTAGCTTTATGAAGAGGGGCGTCGTGTAGCTTGTGACCTCTGATGAACTCAGCAGGCCTGGCTTCAGTGTGCATCTTGTCTTGCCTTCTCCGTTCTTTAGCTTTATCTTGTCAGGAGAGCATTCTATCTGGTTGTTTTTGCTGCTGAAACTGGAAAACTTTACCTCTTCTATGTTTACCACATCAATATAATCATAACTTAAGGGAGAAGCAGAGCACGCGTCGCTTATCCTGTCTTTGTTGATAACATCTCCGCTGCCAGAATTCCTTATGTGGATGATGAACTGCGGCCTCACGTAGCTTTCTGAAGGCTGGATGTTCTCCTCAATCTTTGTGACCTCAACTGGCGCACCCTGGCCTCCTGAGATTGTTATATCTTCTGCTCTGCAGGTTTTTTCAGCAGGCCTGATGTTGTATATATCTGTATCAATGCAGATGTCCTTAGAAACCTCAGTCACATAATCATAGCAGGCAGTCAGAGTGATGGCTGATGTGTGCTGTGTGCTCTGCTTGTCAATAGAAAGAGCCTCTAAGTTAACTGTAAAGAGCGCTTTACCTCCAATAGGATTTACCTGAGACCTGCCTTCAAGACTGAAGAATATCCTCTCACCTGCAGCGCCAACAGGGGTTATCTCTGAATCAGTGTCCCATTTTGATATTTTCATGTAATTCTTTTCCACTGCAAGCACAAAATAGCCCTCCTTGATGTCCTGTGAACCAAGATTTGCCATTTCAATTGCTGCCTGGAATGCTGTTGTCTGGCCCTCCTCAGGAGAATATACCTCGTTGGGAGGCAGCCCTTTGAGGAAACTGAATGAAAGAGCCTGGGTTCCCTTAAATAGCTCAAAAAGCTTTTGTTCTTTCTGGCCAGAAAAAGAGCATGCTGTTAGGAGAAGAACAAACACAACCAACAGCAGGCATTTTCTCATTGTCATCCACCTGATTTCTCCACAGTTACTGAGGTTTCTCCTTTCAGCTCATATAAATAATCTGCTGAGACCTTGAAATAATGCGTCACTAATGGAACATCTCCCAAGGCAGCATCAACATTCTCCACATTCACCCTGCAGCTTATTGACTGGAATGATTCTATGTTTTTTAAGCTTTGTTTTCCTCTCTTACCCCCTTCAGAGCCCTCCTGAATCCTGTAAACAACAGAATATTTCCCGTCCTCGCATTCTGCTCCCTTGCATGGCTCTGATTTTATGTTGTAATCGCAGAAAGATAATGACATTGAAGGAGGGATCTTTATGATTAGGTCCTTTATCTCTTTTATTTTACCCTGCCACCTGTTCTCAAGGGTTACTCCAATACGCATTTCATTCTTCTCTCCTGCTTTCAGGCCTGTCAAAGGCTGTGTGGTCTGGATGCCCACGAAGACTGGCCCATTAGTGAATACTGCAACTGGATTCTTGTCTGCAATACCATAGACATCCAATGGATCCTTGTCCTGTCTCCTTGTTGCCCTGAGCCTGTCCTGGTCCATAAAATACGCTTTGAGATAAGAATGCGTGTCAAAATTGAATGTTGAAGAGAAATATGTGAGCCAGGTTCCTTCTTTAAGTTTTCCTGGCGCAAACTCGCAGGTAAGGTCTTTTTCCTCCATGACAGCTACGCTAATCTCTAATTCATCTCCTGGGCCTGTTGGATCAGCATCTCCCTTGATCTTTTCTGAGTCTTTTTCAGCATAGCATGAAGTGGTAATTTTCACATCTTTGTCAGGATTCAGTGTCCTTGCCCGCAATACCCCCCAGAGCACAATAGAATCCTCCTCAAAAAACTTGCTGCTGGCTGGCTGGATATTCTCAAGATAAACGCCTATTGGCTCATTCTGGTTATCATCAACCATGCCGGTGTAATAGTCTCCTGTTGCATATTGTATCTGCTTCTGAACCCCTCCTGTGACCACCCCTGGAAGCGACCTTAGGGCTGAGAATATCCCAAGCACAGTATTCTTGATGAGGCCTCCTACGAATTTTATTGCCTCAAACACTGCAATTTTTGACTCCCCAAGATTGAGATCAGCGGCTGCTGAGTTGTATATTGTAGGAAGCGCAGCAAGAACCCATGTTCCTATGAAAATGATGCGCCAGGCCATGAAATACCTGCTTTCTGGAGGAGCCATTCCAAAGGCGACAATTACGGGCCATAATGGGATGAAAACAAGCAGGGCTGATATTGTCTTGGCCATTCCTGCTACTGTAATGACCTTTAAGATTATACTGACCACCAAAGGCAGTAAAAAAGAGATTCCTGAGATAGCAGCTGGCTTTCCTAAAGTATTAAGTCCTCCCTGGCTTGCTCCGCCATAGAGAGCAAACCATGCGTAAAGCATCAGGAAAACATACATCCCAAACCTGAACCCGGTTATTCCGCTGTTGGCTTTGCCAAAACCAGTCAATGCATCGACAACATGCAATAGCATTGCGATGTTAAAGAACCAGAACGCGCTTCCTGCAATTGCAAAAGGAGCTCCGATAGCAAGGCCAGCCATGCCATAGCCGAGCTTTGCTCCGCCTGCAATGCCTTTTCCGCCGAGCTTTGCAGCACCTATGGCGCCTGCTCCAACTGTGCCTGCGACTGCTCCTGCTGCTCCGACCCCTCTTGCTATCCCCCTACCAATGACTTTTGCCTCTCTTTTCTCCCTGTCCCTATCATATGTTGTAAAGTAATTCTTGACCTTGTTTTTAATGCCCTTTTTCTGCTGCGCTGCTGCCTCTTCCTCTTCTTTCTCGAGCTCTTCAATGCGTTTTCTCTTTCTGTATTCATAATCTGCTTCTTCCTCTGCTGTCCTCTCTTTTTGCTTTTCTGCTACTGTCTCTTCCCCCTCAGCATCTGCGGTCTCTTCAGAAAGCTCTTCTCCTTCCTTGAGTCCTTCTTTCAGCTTTTTTCTTAATTTGTCTCTTTCTGATTCGGCAAGAGCTTCATCAAGCGGCTTACCTGCTTTGCCTGGATCGTCTCTTTCAGTTTTCTCAACCATTTTATCCTCTTTTTGAACAAGTCTGGTTTATTTTTGTTCTGTTCTCAAAAAAATCTACTGCCTGTTGACTATCAAGAACTAACCTATTTCTCCTCAAGAGCCACTTTAAGCTCGACGACATCAAGGGTTGTCTTTGGCTTTATCATGACAACATTGCTTCCTTCCCTGATGTATGGATTGATGTTCAGGGAGTATTCTCTGTCCCTTGTGTCAACTCCTGCCTTGTGCGTGTTTATTGTTAGTTCGGCGCTCTTCTTCTCCAGTTCATCCACGAAAAGGAGATAAAGAACTGCGTCAAGCTTTCCATCGAGCACGTCGCTTTGTATGGTCTTGTTTATATCAAAGTAGTATGTCGGGTAGGTCAATTCCTTGAGTTCTGATTTGACAATCAAGTTGTCTATCAGGTATTTGCCCTCTGCTGTCCTGAATATGATGGTGTTCTCATCGCTAAGCAGATAATGTGGAGAGATCTCCAATGACCTTGCTATCCCGCAGTCTGGCACTGAGGAGAATATCTGGTTGTTGTTAAGGAAGACCTCAAGCGGAGATACCTTCTTGACATCGCACTCTGGGAAAAACTTGACAAAAACCCGGTCAAGGTTGTTTTTCTCTGTGCTTGAGACCTGGAAAACCACCTTTGATTCCTGGCTGCTCTTGTCAGTAACAGATCCTGTTATCTTGATGTTCTCTAAATTATACTCATTGGTCCTCCAGAATTTCCATCCAACGCCTGAAACCTCAATCCCAATGGCATTCTCCTCTTCAAGATACCTTTTAGGGAGGTCTATTGGCTCTATATTGGCAGTTGAAACTTCACTGCTGAATACCTCATTGCCATTAAGGGTTATCAAAAGCCTTCCTGAAGCCTGTTTCACATTGAAGACAAGCTGTATGTTGTCTGTGTTCTCAAGGTCCTCTATTGGGAAGGTTATATTGTAGAAGCTCCTGTCAAACCAGGCATTCTTTATATATATGGACTGCCTGGACTCCAGGACTATGGCTCTTGTGGTGGTGAAAAGGTTTACTGAGGGCATAGTATGCTCAATCTCTTTCTGGGAAAGGAAGTCAAGCCTTCCAGGGCTCTCAAGCAGGATTGTGGCATTACCACTGACCACGCTCTCTCCGCCGCCAGGCCCTCCAGTAGTCCCATTGCCTTCCAGCAGGGCCTCTCTTTCCTCAGGAGGCAGAAAAAGGATATATAGAACAATCAAAGCTGCGATTATGGCTACAAGAATAGCTGCTCCTGCGCCACTTGCCTGTGCTTTTCTCCGCATTATTTACCTCTCTTGGTTTACAAAACCAAAATAAATAGCTTTATATATAAAAGTTTTTCTGTTTTAAGGGTATGCGGCTTATATATTCTGATTTCAGGAAAGGAGAAGCTAAACTGAGGGTTGACAATGCAGACGACCTCTGGTATCTGAGCACTGTTGTTGATAGCGGAGACTTTGTCAAAGGAGATACTGTAAGGAAGATAAAATTCGGGGAGGATGGAAAAGCAGAAAGAAAGAAAGTCTTCCTAAAGATAAAGGTTGAGAAGATTGAATTTAACCCCTCATCAAATGCATTGAGAATACTTGGAACAATTGTTGAAGGCCCAGACACAATATCCCATGGCTCACACCACAGTTTTGATGTTGAGGAGGGCACAGTCATCACAGTGATGAAGGATGTATGGCTTGACTTCCAGAAAAGGAGGATTGAGGAGGCGTCAAAGCAGAAATATATGAGGATACTTGTTGTTGTCCTTGACAGGGAAGAGGCATACCTGGCCCTACTCAAAAAGTTTGGCTATGAGATCCTTGCTAATCTGAAGGGGGATGTGGCAAAAAAAGCAATGGAGAGGGAGAAAAGCAAGAATTTCTATGAGGACATCATAAATGCGATTAAGGAATATGATAAAAAGTATGATTTTGAGAATATAATAGTTGCGTCTCCGGCATTCTGGAAAGAGGAGCTTATGAAAAACCTAAAGGACGAGGATTTAAGGAAAAAAATTGTTCTGGCAACATCCTCAAGCTGCGATGAGAAAGCAGTGGACGAGGTTTTGAAAAGGCCTGAAGTTAACGTGGTCCTGAAAAAGGACAGGATAACAAAGGAGATGAAGCTTGTTGACGAGCTTCTTGTGGAGATAGCAAAAGAAGGAATGGCTGCCTATGGGCTGAAGGAGGTTGAGGGGGCAGTCAACATGGGCGCAGTGAACAGCCTCCTGATCACAGACAGGCTTATCCAGGAAAAGAGGGAAAAGCAGGAATATGGCAGGATTGAATCAATGATGAAGCTTGCTGAACAGAATAAAGGAGAGGTTCATATAATCTCCTCTGAGCATGACGGTGGCAAAAGGCTGAATGGCCTTGGGGGAATTGGAGCAATATTGAGATACAAGATCAGGTGAGTGCTGTTTAATCTTCAATATCTTTATTATATATCTGTAGCGATTATTTATAGCAATCCAGAAATCTTCCTTGCCATCATCCTGGCTTCATCTGTCTTAACAACAACTGCTCTTTTTATCCTTAAGTGCCTTATCTCCCTTATAATTCCGTTTATTATTTGGGGGCTGTTCTCTCCAATGCCGCCGGTGAACACAAGGATGTCAGCACCTCCAAGAACAGCATGATAAGCCCCAATATATTTTATTATCCTATAGACAAAGATATCAATGGCCAGCCTGGCCCTCCTGCTTTTTGACTTCAGAAGGTCCCTTATATCATTGCTCAATCCTGAAATACCCAGAAGGCCTGACTTGTGGTTGAGCATCTTGTCGATCTGATTGGCAGAATATCCTTTCTTCTGAAGGAAGATGGTGATTGCAGGGTCAATGTCTCCGCAGCGCGTTCCCATGACAAGCCCTTCAAGCGGAGTAAAGCCCATTGAGGTGTCAATGCTCTTTCTGTTTTTTATTGCAGTGATAGAGCAGCCGTTACCAAGATGGCAGGTGATTATCCTGCTCCTCCTGATGTCCTTTCTCAGCTTTCTGCAGGCCTCGTGCGCAACATATTCATGGGATGTGCCGTGAAAGCCATACTTCCTTATGCCAAACCTATCTGCCAAGCCATAAGGCAGAGCATAAGTAAATGCCTTCTCTGGCATTGTCTGATGGAAGGCAGTGTCAAAAACAGCAAACTGGGGTTTTCTGAAAAGCTTAAGGCATAACTTTATTGCTCTCACTTCAGGTATGTTGTGCAATGGAGCGAGATCATTCACTTTCTCTATCCTTTTAATAAGACTCCTGCTTACCCTTGAAGCGCTCTTGATTGCTCCGCCGTGCACAACCCTGTGGCCAACAGCATCAAAATAGATTTTGTTTGCTCTGAGAATGCCGGCAATCTTCTTAAGCGCACTTGAGAACCCTTTTTTGTCTCTTATTCTTTCTATTTTTCCCTTCACAATGCTTCTCTCTTTATCAAAAACCTCATATTTCACAGAAGAAGAGCCGACATTGAGTATGAGTATCCTCATAAGAAAGGAATTACCTGTCTTACTATAAAAATTTTGTTCAAAAAAATCTTAAAAAGTCTCAGAGTATCAGCAGAGATATCAGCTGAATCGTGACCTGCTGTGACTTGCGCCACTATTTATGGCCTTCAATCACTGTTATTGCGGTTATGTTGACGATCTCCTGCACTGTGCATCCCCTTGAAAGGTCATTCACAGGTTTGTTCAGACCCTGCAGCACAGGGCCTATTGCCTCTGCCTTTCCAAAGAATGTCGCGAGCTTGTAGCCTATATTGGCTGCCCCAAGGTCAGGAAATATGAGTATATTTGCATCTCCCTTAATCCTCGAGTCTGGACACTTGATCTCCGCAACCCACGGCTCAATTGCAGCATCCAGCTGAAGCTCTCCGTCAATTATCAGGGAAGGTTCTCTTGATATGACAATCCTTGTTGCTTCAATGACTTTCTCTGCCATGGGGTGCTTTGAAGATCCTTTTGTGCTGAACGAGAGCATAGCTACTTTTGGGAGTATGCCGAATCTTCTTGCAGTCTCTGCTGTATCCATTGCTATGTTTGCAAGGTCCTCTGCGCTTGGGTCAGGCTGGACAGCAGCATCGGCAAAAAGCATCGGCCTGTCCTTGAATATTATGAAGAAAACTCCAGATGCCTTGTGGGATGGTTCCCTTGTCTTTATTATCTGAAATGCCGGTAGCAGGGTGTCTGCTGTAGGATGGAGCGCGCCATACACCATGCCGTCTGCGTCCCCCATATGAACCATCATTGTGCCAAAATAATTCTCTTTCTTGACTGTTTCCCTTGCCTGTTCTATTGTGACTCCTTTTGTCTTCCTTAAATCATAAAATTCCTTTGCATAATCCTCCAGCTTTTCAGATGTTGTGTGGTCTATTATCTCAACTCCATCATAAGAGAGGCCAAGATTTGTCATCATCTTTGTCACTTCTTTTTCCTTGCCCAGAAGAATAGGGGAGGCGATTCTTTCCTTCACTATGGCAGGGATGGCCTTCAATATTCTTTTGTCATAGGATTCAGGGAACACTATCCTTCCTGGTGCCTCCCTTGCTTTTTTAAAAACCTCTTTCATAAAACTTTTCATGAGGTGGTGTAAGAGCCATACTTATATAAAAGTAGTTTGCCACCAAGAAGTGGATAATATAATTTTTAAATAAATTGTTTGTGTCTAGAAAAGGGTGAAAAACCGTAACATATTAATAGTAGTACTACTTTTTCATTTATTAGTCAGGTGAAAACCTGCGAAAAAAGAGGGGGTAGGTAAAATGATAGTAAAAGACGAGTTTTTAAGCAAATTAAGAAGGTACTTCTCCCTTAACCTTTATGAGGTTAAGATTTGGGCTGCATTGCTCAGCAGAGGAGTCTCTACAGCAGGGGAACTGAGTGACATCGCAAATGTGCCAAGATCAAGGTCTTATGATGTTCTTGAGAGCCTTGAGAAGAAAGGGTTTGCAATAACAAAGTTAGGCAAGCCAATAAAGTATATCGCTGTGCCGCCTTCTGAGGTAGTTGAAAGAGTCAAGAAGAACATGAAGGTGGAGGCAGAGGAGAAAGTCAAGAGGCTTGAAAACCTTAAGGGGACAGAGGTATTAAAAGAGCTTAACACGCTTCATTCACAGGGCATTGAACTTGTTGAGCCATCAGATCTTTCTGGCTCATTGCGAGGAAGACACAACCTTTATAACCACCTTGAGCTCACCATAAGGAACGCAGAAAAGGCAGTTACAATAATGACAACGAGCCAGGGCCTGCTCAGGAAAGTTGAAGGCCTGAAGCCAACGTTTGAGAAGCTGAAGAAAAAAGGTGTCAGGATAAGAATAGCAGCGCCACTCACAAAAGAGACTGCATCAGCAGTTAAGGAGCTTTCAGGAATCGCAGAGATAAGGCACACCAACTCCAAAGGGAGGTTTGCTATTGTTGACGGCAAAGAAGTTGTCTTCATGGTGCTGAATGACCAAGAGGTCCATCCAACATATGATGTTGGAATCTGGGTAACAACACCTTTCTTTGCTTCGGCAATGGAAGATCTTTATGATCAGGCATGGAAAGGCATGGCTCCTGCAAAAAATGCCATTAAATGAGCGTTTTTTCTTTTTTTATTAATTTTTTCTACTATTTCCATAACCTTTAAATAACTAGGTATATTCTTAGGGTTGCATGAAAACAGGGGCAAAGGAGATCATAGAAAAGCTGCATCCTTTTGAGATAAAGGCTATTTCTGCATTAAAAGATGGCATGACGCTTGCTGAACTGTCTGAAAAAAGCGGACTGAAGGAGATAGAGGCAATGCGGGCATTGCAGTGGCTTGAGAATAAAGGCCTGTTGAAGATAAAAACAGAAGAGAAAGATGTGATAAGAATAGACAGCAACGGGAGGACATACTTGAAAGATGGCTTCCCGGAAAAGAAGGTTCTTGGCGCAATAAAGTCTTCTCCGCTAACATTTGATAAAATAAAGAAAGGCCTAAAGCTCGGCAACGAGGAGTTCAATGTGTGCATCGGGCTGTTAAAATCAAAAATGGCTGTTAATATAAAAGAAGGCACACTTGAGATTACGGCACAGGGTGCAAATCTTATTGGCAAAGAGACTCTGGAGGAAAAATTCCTTAGAAGGCTGAGCAAGACTGAAGTTCAGGCAAATGATCTTTCTCCTGAAGAAAGATTTGCTTATGGGATTCTCAAAAAAAGAAAAGACGTGCTGAGAGAAGACAATATCAAGATAAGATCCGCTGAACTTACTGAACTTGGAAGGGACATAAAGAAGCAAAAGCCAGAAACAGCAGACTTGGTTGAGAGACTGACCCAGGACATGGTAAAAAGGGAGTCTTGGAAGGGAAAATCATTCAGAAGATATGACATAAAAATAAATGTTCCGCAAATAAATGGAGGAAAAAGGCACTTTGTCAATCAAACCATCCAGAGCATAAAGAGGATATGGCTTGATATGGGATTCAAGGAGATGGCAGGGCCCATGCTTGACACATCATTCTGGAATTTTGACGCGCTTTTCACAGCCCAAGATCACCCTGTCAGGGAGCTGCAGGATACATTTTACATAAAAAACCCTGCCAAAGGCAGGCTGCCGAACAAAGAGGTTGTCCAGGCAGTCAAGGAGATGCATGAGAGAGGCGGAGGCATAGGGAGCAGGGGATGGGGTTACAAGTGGGATCCTGAGGAGGCCAAAAAGAACGTGCTGAGAACGCATACCACAATATTGAGCGCAAAGACTTTGGCAAAACTAAAAGAAGAAGATCTTCCAGTAAAATTTTTCTCTGTGGCAAAATGCTTCAGAAATGAGGCATTGGACTGGAAGCATCTTTTTGAGCTTTACCAGGTAGAGGGGATAGTGGTTGACCCGGACGCAAACTTCAGGAATCTTCTGGGGTATCTGAAGGCCTTTTTTAACAAGCTGGGTTTTGAAAGAGTAAGGATACAGCCGGCATACTTTCCATACACAGAACCGTCAGCAGAGGTTCATGTATTCCATCCTGTGAAGAAGCAGTGGATTGAGCTTGCTGGCTCAGGCATATTCAGGCCGGAAGTTGTCGTTCCGCTGCTTGGAAAGGATGTTCCTGTTCTTGCGTGGGGTATGGGCCTGGAGAGAAGCATATCTGAATTTTTCAGCATATCAGACATCAGGCAGTTATACTCTAATGATCTTAAACAGCTGAGGGAGATAAAAATCTGGAGGTAATTTATGGAGATCACAATTGTGTTGGGTGTCGCTGGCTTTGCGCTTTTGCTTTTTGCTTATGTAATGGCATTGTTCGGCAGACTAAAGCAGGACTCGTGGACGTTTGATATATTAAACATTGTCGGAGCCATATTGCTGGCGTATTACACTTATAAGGAGAACGCCATAATATTTTCAGTGCTGCTTTTGGCGTGGGCATTTGTTGCGGTCTTGAACATGATAAAACTGGTGATGAAGAAATGAAAAACATGCAATTGACCCTGGCTGACAAAAGCATAGATTCCTTTATTGAAGAGCT
>DATDWE010000032.1:0-9785 GCA_035289765.1 Candidatus Nanoarchaeia archaeon | reverse complement strand
TAGGTCCTTGAAGTCTCCCTGGCTTTCCCCTCTACCGGAGAAATCAAACCTAAGGCAGACAAAGCCTGCCCTGGACAGGTCATCCCACAATGAGAAGATGAGCTCATTGTCCTTGTTATCATGGAATGTGTGGCAGATTATGACTGCAGGAAAAACACCCTGCTCATCAGGGATTCTGAGGACACCTTGGAGAATCTCGCTGTTGTTGTTCTCAAACTCAACTCTTTTTGTGATCATGTCTTATAACATAAGAAGTGGATATAAAAAGTTTGTTGAATGTCAATGAGTGTGGTTTTTGAACTCCCTGAAATCTTTTGCCAGAGCATATACCATTCTTTTGGTGTATCCTACATCTGATTCTATCTTCCCAAGTTTGTACATCATATTGAATAAGAACACAATGACAGCGCTAACTAGCGCTGTTAATAAAGATACAGAAAATATAATCACTGACTCTGATGTAGGGCCTTTTCCAAAAACTTTCCATATAAGCATGAAAATTGTAGCTATTCCTAAGAATATTCCAACTACTTTAAGGATTAAAGACACCCATGCCATTATCTTAGCAGATTTCTCAATATTCATTGATTTACCCCTTTTATCATCCATGCAAATAGGAGAAAGAGCACTATCAGCAGTATTGCTATTATTATCACATCAACATAAAGATGCATTTTATAAACATCTTTTGTAAGGTTTGTCATGAATATATTTAATCACTTTTTCTTTATATGCCTTTCGGTGAAAATAAGCGGGTTTTTACGGAGAAAACAGGAAGATTTACTATTTTTCTTGTTTGTTCTTCAAGAATTCCCCAAGCTTTCTGAATGCCTTTGCCCTGTGGGATATCCTGTTCTTTTCTTCTGCAGGAATGCTTGAGATCACATTATCATGGCCTTCTGCAACAAATATCCTCATATAGGGCAGGACATCTTTCTCTTTGTCAAAGACTTCTTCTGTTATCTCGCCTTTCATCACTCCGTCAAAAACAACAGGCTTCTTGCCAGGCTCGCAGTAGCCTACTGCTGTCCTGAAATATGCTTTCCTTGACTTTCCTTTCAGAAGACGCATTATGCCTTCATAGCCGATGCCATTGAACACGAACTTTGGATTCGGCCCTGGGAAATTATTGTAAGCCTCAAAGAAAACTCCAGTGTCATCGACAGCAGCAGGAGATTTCAGGGTCTCTGCTGCGTGCTTTGCTTTTGCCTTTGCAATAGAATCAATTTCCCCCTCTGGCTCAGGGAGCTCGATGTTCTTCCAGACAACATCAATGCCGAACTCAGAAAGAATATCCTTCACTTCCTCATACTTGTGCCTGTTGGATGTTACAAAGGACAGCTTCATTTTAACTTGCTGATCATGTCCTTCACTTCGCTGAGGTCAGCAACCTTATGCACATACTCTCTCTTTCCTTTCCTGTCCACAAGCACTGCCTTGACTCCTGCATTCTCTGCACCTATCATGTCTGAATCTATGCTGTCTCCAACCATCACTGCCTCGTCTTTCTTCACCTTCAGCTTCTTCAGGACAATCTGGAACATCTTCTTGTCTGTCTTCAGCACACCTGCCTCATAGGAAAGGACGATCACATCAAAGAACTTCCTTAGGTCATACTTGTCGATTATATCCTCTATTGAGAAGCAGTCGCTGTTTGATATCAATGCAAGCTTGTACTTCTTCTTCAGCTCTGTGAGCACTGCAATGGCCTCTGGGTATGGCTTTGCGAGCAGCTTGTTCTTGTTCCATGCCCCCACAAGCCTGTCATAAACGAACTCAGGAGGCTTTATGTCAAATGCCTTTGAGACCTCTTTGAAGCCGTCAGTAAGACTGTCAAACTTCTGCAGCATGAACGCCCCCTCAAACTTCGGCGCAAACTCTGAGAAAGGCATCTTCAGCCTCATGAAATATCTTACCTGCTTGAAAGGAGAAGGGTATATCCCCTGCTCCATCAGCGTTCCCCAAAAATCAAATATTATTGCTTTTATCATATCATCACCCTAATCATCAAAATGAGTGGACTCGCCGGGAGTCGAACCCGGAGTCTCCGCATTTTTGGATTCTTAGCCAATGCGACGTCATGCCATTAGACCACGAGCCCGACATAAGTCAAGTTCTTTATTTAGCAGCCAGCTTTATGTCTCCTTCCTGGACTGTTTTCCTTCCTGAATGCTTTGCTATCTTTGCTGCATGCTCTGCAACTTTCAATGAAATATCCTGCAATACATCTGCGAAAGCATCCACTGCGTCAGCAGAAACCCTTTTTGCGCCTGCTTTCATCAGAATCCTGGCTACTGGAGCCTTTGGGATTATACTTATCCTCCTTTGAGTCATTTTGCACCCCTCCTGTCTTGAATATGAATACAACTGCTTTATAAGGCCTTATTTATAAAGCTTTTGATTAAACAGGCTCTGATTTATATTCGCAATATTTAAAAACACCCCTGCCTAACATGAGATATATGGACCCTAAAGAGGTAATCAGAAAACATGCTCTATCGAATGCCTTAAAATACGGCAAAGCAGAGCCTGGCAATATAATTGGCAAGGTGATAGGCGAGATGCCTGAACTTAAGAAGGACATGGATTCTCTTAAGAGCATGATAGGAGATGCTGTTGTTGAGGTGAACAGGCTTTCTAAAGAGAAGATTGAGGCAGAGCTGAAGAAATCTGCTCCTGAGATGCTTGAGAAGAAGAAAGAAGAGAAGAAAGAGCTTCCAGAGCTGAAGGATTTAGGCGAAAAAGTAGTGATGAGGTTTGCTCCCTCTCCATCAGGCCCTCTCCATATCGGGCATGCATATGTTCTCGGCCTGAATTCAGAATACTGCAGGCTGTACAAAGGCAGGCTCATAATAAGGATTGAAGACACAAATCCCGCGAACATAGACCCTTCTGCATATGACATGATAGTCAGGGATGCGCAATGGCTGACGAAAAATGGTATTGCAGAGGTCTCTATCCAGTCAGACAGGCTCGAGCATTATTATAGCCATGCGTTGGAGATGATAGAAAAAGGCCACGCATATGTATGCATGTGCCCTGCTGAAGAGTTCAGAGGGCTGGCCCAGAAGAAGCAGGCATGCCCCCACAGGAAACACAATATCGAGAAGAATACAGCTCTCTGGCACAGGATGTTCTCTGACTTCAAGGAAGGCGAGGCTGTGCTCAGGATAAAGACAGACATAAAGCACAAGAATCCTGCAATGAGGGATTTCTCGCTCATGAGGATAAATGAGGAAGAGCATCCAAGGAAAGGCAGGAAATACAGGGTGTGGCCTTTGATGAATTTCTCTGTTGCATGCGATGACAATGACTCGGGCATGACACATATCCTGAGAGGCAAGGATCATGTTGACAATGCAAAGAAACAGGAGTTGATACAGAATGCAATGGGTTGGAATGTCCCTCATACTCTTTTTGTAGGAAGGATAAATTTCATAGGGCTGAATCTTTCTGCATCTGAGACAAGGAAGATGATCGAGGAAGGCAAATATGAAGGATGGGATGACATAAGGCTGCCTTTCCTGGGAGCATTGAAGAGGAGAGGGTATCAGCAAGAAGCATTCATAAAATATGCCCTCAGCGTAGGCGTAAGCCTGACTGACAAACGGGTTGATAAGGATGAGTTCTTCAAGGCATTGAATTCATTCAACAGGGATGTGATTGACCCCAAATCATACAGATATTTCTTTGTTGAGCAGCCTGTTGAGGTTAGGATTGAAGGGGCGCCCAAGCAGAGCGTAGAGCTGGATCTCCATCCAGACAGCAGGAAAGGCGGAAGGAAATTCAGCACAGGAGATTCCTTTTTCCTGCAGAAGAAAGACCTTGACAGCATAAAAGACAAGGAGATTGTGAGGCTTATGGACTGCCTTAACTTCAGGAAAGAGAAAGGGAAGATTGTTTTTGACTCGCTTAGGTATGAGGATTATAAAGGCAAGGGCAGCAGGATAATCCACTGGCTTCCTGCAGGGAAAAAGGACAATCTTTTCGAGGTAGAGGTGATGATGCCTGATGGCAGCAGGGTGACTGGGCTTGGCGAAGAGCCGATGAAGAAGCTCAAAACAGGTGATGTTGTCCAGCTTGAGAGATTCGGCTTCTGCAGGCTTGACAAGGAGCAGGGCAATAGGATGATATTCTGGTTTGCGCATAGATAGCTTTTTCTACATCAATATCATGAATCTATAACTCTCATTCCAGAATAAGAAGCAAAGCCATCATGCCTATCCCAAGAAGTATTCCGAGCAGCTGAAGGCCTGACTTGCCTGCCTTTACCTCTTTGTGCAGCTCAGGTATGAGGTCAGAGCTAGCGATATAGATAAAACCTCCTGCTGTAAAAGGTATGAGCAGTGATGTTATGCTCTCAGTCTTGATTCCTACTGAGAGGATCACTATTGCGCCCAGCACTGCTGTGAGCGCAGTAAGGAAGTTGAACATGAGTGCTCTCATCCTATTGAATCCGCCGTGCACAAGCACTCCGAAGTCTCCGATCTCCTGAGGTATCTCGTGGAAAAGCACAGCAAGCGTTGTTGCAAAGCCTAGCGGAATGCTCACAAGATAGCTTCCTGCAATCACCATGCCATCAATGAAATTATGAAGGCTGTCTCCTATGAGATTCATATAAGCAAAAGGATGCGGATGTTTCTTTGATGTAGGGATGTGGCAGTGCCTCCAGTGTATGAACTTCTCAAGAACAAAGAATACCATCATTCCTGCAAGCAGGGAGAATGAAGCGCCTATCCCAAAGCCTGCCTCTGCTATCTCTGGTATCAGGTGGATGAATGAATCGCCAAGAAGAGCTCCTACTGAGAAGCTTACAAGAAGGAACAGCATCTTGTTCAGGCTTTTTTCTCTTATGGAGATTGTGAATATGCCTACAAGGGACAGCAGGCTTATTATAATCACACTTATGATTGTGTAGAGCCATATATGGACCATATAATGGTGCTGCAATCAAGCAGGTTTAATTATTTTTTGCATTATAACGCCACAAAACCACGAATTACCACTCTTACAGCCTAAAAACCCAATATTCAGGCACCATAACAGAAAACTTTATATATAAGCTTTTACTCAAAACGACGTAAGAACCTTTAATCTAAGGTTTTAAGCGCTCTCGAAACAACGGGGGTATAATCAAAGCGAGGTGAAGAAATGGCAGACCTATTAGTAGTGAAAGCAAAGATAAAAGAAGCAGCAAAAGGCTGCAATGTTGCAGGAGATTTTGCAGATGCTTTGGATAAAAAGCTAAGACAGCTTGTTTCAGATGCATGCGCAAGAGCTGAGGCAAACGGAAGAAAAACAGTCATGGGAAAAGACTTATAAATATTTTTTAGCATCAAAAGAGAGCATGTTTGCTCTCTTTATTTTTTAGTTTCAGGCAAAAGAGGTGCGAAAAACCTCTGGATGATTCTTTGGGGTTCCTTAAAATGATGAGAAAGAACGCGAATGCTGCACTGGCTGTCCTGTTGGCGATTGTTGTAATAATCATTCTATATGCAATAATAATCAATGCTGTGAAGGAGTGCAGGTCAGACAATGACTGCGGCACTGAAAGATACTGCGGCTCTGATTTCAAGTGCCATGAGATGAAGATAGTGCAGAAGACAATTGTCCAGAATGAATATGGGGGCTGGAAAGCAGCGCTGATCCTTGGGGCTGCAATCATAACAGCTGCGATAATCCTTAGATGGAAGAAAAACCTTATCTAGGCTTTCAGTGAATTAAGCCTCTTCTTGTATGCATCAATCAGCTTCTTAATGGAATCAAGGTGCTTCTTTGGCATCTTCTTCCTGCTGAGCTCCTTGTGCTTTCTCTCTGCATCCTTTATCATCGCTTCAAGCATCCTGATGCTTTCCTCTTTCTTCTTCCTGTCAAGATACCTCACAGGGGCAGCAGCATGCTGTTCAATCTTCCTCTCTTCAGGAGCCTTTCTCTCTGCAATGCCTGATGTGAGCTCTCTTATCCTCCTGCTCATCTCATCAATCCTTTTCATGTGCTCCTGGACAGCCATTGAGTGCACGTGGCCCATGCCGTAGACCCTCTCCTCCAGAAGCTGAAGCCTTTCCTTGATCTCCTCAATAACCTTCTCTTCTTTCTGCTGGTTCAGCACAAGCACTCTCTCCTCCTGGATTACTTCCTTTATCTTGCTGCCCAAGTCATCAAATCCTGCCTCAATCTTCTGCCTGCTCGGCTTTGGGGCCATTGCTGATCTTTTCAGCATCGTGATCTGTGATTCAAAGCCTGCAATCTTTTCCTCTCTCTGCACCTGCCTTCTTGTGGCGCCAGCCATATGCCTAATAAAGAACTTCAAAGTTGACTGCGAGAAACCTTTATGCGCTTGCTGGTCCATCTTAGAATCCAAAGATCCTTCTCTTTGGTCTTTCCTTTGGTGCTGCTGGCGGAGGCATTCCTCCCATGCTCTGCATCATCCCTGGAGGCGGGCTTATGTCAGGAGCCGGCGCAATCTGGGACATTCTTTGCTGCGCCATTGATGGAGGCGCCATCGGAGCTGACTCTTGCTCCTCTATTGGAGACGATATCCTGAAAGAAGGCCTTTGCGGCTCAGTCTTACCTGACATGTCTTCTCTGACCATATCTGCAACTCCCACAATGCCTCTTGCGATCTTCTCATTCTGGTCAATCAGCGAATCCATCTTCTGGAGCATTGGAGCAAGCTTCTTTCCTATTGCCTCTGACTCTTTCTCTTCAAGCTTCATTGCATCAGCTGCATCCCTGAACAGGCCGATAAGATGATTCACGCTGTCATTAAGGTCCTTTATCGCCCTTACAAGCTCTTTTGCAGAAGGAGACGAACCAAAAGGGTTCTTCTTTATCTCATCAATATCTTTCTTGAGATCCTCAACCTCTTTCTCAGGAACTAGTTCATATTCCTCTTCCATACTAACACCCCTTTTTTGAAAACTGCACTAAAAACCATGAATAAATGCCAATACGCGCATTTATATAAATAGTGTATATAAATATTTCGGAAATTAATAAGGAAAAAATAAATCAGCCTAATGCATTGTTGTTCCAGCCAGAATAAGCCCGAATCCCTCAAGGCTTATCAGGATCCAGTAGACAACAAGATTGTCCATGCCCGGTATAGTGAAGCCTATTGTGCCGAAACCATGCAGAATGGGTATGAGCCCTACCACCATAAGGATAAGGCCGACAAATATCAGCAGCCAATGGAATATGTGCATCGGAGGCTCTATGAAGCCGTCAATCAGTATGTAGAATCCGGTAATAGCAACAATCCACACAAGGACTCCAATTGGAAGGTTCACAAGGAATCCAGGAAGGTTCCATGCAATCACTCCAAGGCTGTTCAGCAATGGAATAATCCCGAATGCTAGCAGTATAAGCCCGATTATAAAGCTTAAAGTATCCCTTGGGCTTGTGAATATCATTCCTTTCTTGCCGAACATTGAATCACCTCTTTAGTTGAATGTTTAAGCGGCTTCTGCCAAGTCTCTCTCCTCTTTCTGGATAACCCTCTGGGCAATCACTGCCTCTTCACTGACTGATTTGTGGAACTTTTTCAAAGCCTCGTCCATCCCTTTATTTATCCTGTCCGCTGTGGCTTTTGAGAGGCCTTCCTGTTCCATAACCTTAAGATGGTTCTTTTCATCATTCACTTCATCAACAAAGAAACGGAAAATCCTGATCATCATCACAAAATGGTCGTCCATCTTCTGCAGGAAACCGTTTCTTCCAATAATAACACCATTAAGATCATTAAGCATATCTTTGATCTTCTTTATCTGGTCTTCTGGATTCTTTGCAGCATCCGCAAGCCTTACTATTGTAGCTGTCTTGCTGATGCCTGTCTTTATCTTTCCATAATCTGCTCTCATAGCTCTTGCAGTGGTTATGGCGACATTGCTTGACTCGCCCATGTCCAGAGGAGCCTTTGCAATACGCACTGGCCAGCCTCCTCCCTTCACCTGTTCAAGATCATTCATCTGCGTTCTTGTGAATGACTCCACAGCCTTTATAATCCCAATAATCTTTGATAGAACTTCCTGGTTGTTTTTCATCCTTTTGGATGTCTTTACTGCCTTTACAAGTTCTTCAAGCATATAAGCAAGCTTCATCTCCAGCTCTTCTTCTCCTTTTATCTCTTTTGCCTCTATCTTTGCTTCTTTCAGGAGATTACTAATCATATCTTTCTCATCTTTTGTAAGCTTGCTGACCTCTCCTTTTTTCTCGTCTCCCCTTATCTTGATTATCAAATCTTTTACCTTCTTCTCAATCCTTTCATCCCTTCTCTCCCTGGAAGCCATCATCGCCATTAGAATCCTTGGAAACAAGGGATAGTCGCCTCTGAATATTGCCAGAACCTTGCTCGTAAAATCTACAATGCTCATCTCGGAACACCTCATTTATATGTTATAGTTTTTCTCGCCTCTTTTTTATTGCTGTAAGCATGAGTGATTTATAAAGGTTTTGTGGCGCTATGCCTCCCTCTCAAGCCTTTCAATCTCTTTCCTGAATATTTTGTCGCAATGACTCAATACCTGTGTGAGCCTGTACTGCACTGTCTTATTAAACAAACCTCTGATTTTGTTGAATATCTCATTGTCAGTTGTCTCATTCAGCACAGGGTGGCCTCCTTCTTCATGCTCTGTGAATACTTTCTCTTTCTCTTCTGCCCTTATTCCAGCAACAAGATCAGTATATGCGCTGTTGTCCTCAAGAGGGATAAGGTAATCCATGAAATCAGGTTTGAATTCTTCAAGCCCTGCTCTCTCTTCTGGAGACATGGCATCATATATCTGCTTTGCTTTCTGCGCTGCATTCCTCAATTCCCCAAGCCCAAGCCCCTTCTGCAGGCCTTCTGAAAGCAGCTTGTTGACGTAACTTACGAACTTCTTGCTTTGTCCGATATCCATCCCATAAAGCTCTTTCTGTTCACCATATGCTTTTTCAACTTTGTCTTGGATTTCCCTTATCTTGTCAATCTCCTTCTTCTCTTCCTTTGTTTTCTTTATAAGGACCATTATATCAATTGCAACCTTTCCTGTGACAACAGGTATTGCTGCCTGCGGCCTTCCCCATGGCCTCATTGTGTTGCTTCCCTGCTTGTCATCCTTCTTTGCCTTTATCAGGACATTTATTCCTCCAGGCAAGCTTATTGTGAAAGCGCCGTTTGCCCCTGTCTTTTCAGGCTCTGCCAGCCTGTTGCCTCTCTCATCCTCTGCCCACACATCTGCCCCTTCAACGCCTGCACCATTCTCAATAAACCTTCTCCTGATATAATTAACAGGGTCTGTCACACCCACTGAGATCGTTGATGTTCTCTCATCATCAAACACATTTCCCTTCACTATTCCATTAGTTGGCGGAGCTGCGCTAACCACTGGAGGCTTGTCCTCTTCTGCCTCTTTTTCCAAGGCAACTGAGATCACGACATTGCTTTCATTCCTGTGCCTTGTGCCAAGCTCTATTGGCTTTGGCGGCGGAGGGTTTCCGTAAGAGAGCAATTCTCCCCTGCCCCCTCTTGAGTATATCCCTCCAATGATTCTCTGCTCAAATCTTCCATTTTCAGTAGGGACCATCATGCTTGATCCTTCATGCGTTATCCATGCAAGAGGATGATTCTCATCAAATTCATAATTCCTTACTCCGACAAACAGCTTTCTTCCTGCAGGAACACCTTCAATCTTGAATATTCCAGAGCCGTCTGTCACAGCTTCTGCTCCGGGAATAGGAGAATATCCTGCTGGATTATTTGGATCCCTGACAAGAGCGTAAACCTTCTCAGAAGCAATGCCTATGCC
>DATDWE010000031.1:0-2849 GCA_035289765.1 Candidatus Nanoarchaeia archaeon | reverse complement strand
CTTGCTCCTTCCAACCTGCTGCTTTTCCATAAAGCCAGGAACAGAGAAATATCCGTCCTTGTCAGGATTTGCTTTTGCTATTGAGATTATCTGCTTTTCAAGCTCATGGACCTTGTTCTCTTCAGAGCCTTCTTTAGAGCCTTCCACAAAATGCTTCCTGAAACTTTCTGCATCCTGCATTATAATGCCTATGATGTCCTCAAGCCTTGCTGACCTTCTTTCTGCATTGCTCTCAGGGCCATATACAGTGCCCCTTACAAGATCCTTTGCATGATAATAAAGCCTGTTATAATTAAGCCTGTTGAGGTGATTATGGAGCTGGCCATCTGCGCCGACAATGCTCTTCTGCTCTGTGAAATGCTCCTGGATATCTTTATAAGAAACAGCGCCTCTCTTGCCTCTCAGGTATTGCTTTCCATAATGCTCTGCTATGGCATCTACAAGCTCTGACCTCCTGCTACTGCCAAAATAAGGCATAGCCAGTGACCTTAATCTTTCATAGCCTCTTGCCATTAATCCCATCAAAACACCTTTATTTGAGCAATACAAGCAGATATTTAAAGCTTTCTTATTGTATCTACTATCAAGTAGCTATGAAACGAAAGATTTATATATGACCTCTGATTAACCCGGCAGTGTAAAAATGGATATTTTCAACTTTTTCGGCAATGTGAAGAATTCCTTCAAGAAGATGAGGGATGATGTCGCAGAGCTTAGGAACAGCGTGAATGACTGGATAGTCTTCCTTAATTCTAACCAAAGGGACCTGAAGGTCAAGGTGTATGAGCTTGACAGAAGGCTAAGAGAGCTTGAGATGGAAAGGGTCGCTGAGATGGTCAGGGTTAAGTGAGGCTGAAAATGAATGAAGATTTCAATCTTCCAGGAGCGCAGAATTTTTCTGATTATTTAAGAAGCAATATTGAAGGAAAGCTTGAGGCCAAAGGCCCCAACAAGTTGAAGGATGTTCCTGGAGAGACTTGGGTTGTGATGGTTGACAGCAAGCCAGTAGGAACATACACAAGATACGACCCTGACAATGATAAACAAGAATGTGCGAGGGCGTTCTCAGGAAAGATTCCAGGCAAAGTGAACCCCTTGTCAAACGGCGATGTTTTCGGGCTGATTTATGATAAGGGAGAAGATGGCACATTCAGGAGAGATGACTTCAACGAAAGCATACCATTCCCCTGATGCGCATAATTATTTAGTCTGATTTATTTGGTCTGATTACCAAACCTCATCCTTATTATTCTATGCTTATCATTCTATATTATTTCAGTCTTCTGAAGAATACAGCGGCTTCTCAGGCACAAGATAGATCATCCAGAATGACAATAATGTGATGACTACTTTTATGAATATGTTGCTGAGGAACATGATGAAAAGTATTCCCGGACTCAGGATGCCTGCGAATGCAATGGCAGTGAAAAGCGCGCTGTCAATAGGGATTGAGATCGCATTTGATGTGAAGACCCTCCAATATTGGGCCTTTCCTTTTCCAAAGCCGCTGGTCCACCACTGATATACCTCAGTGTCAATAAGCTCTGATATAAGTTCTGCGATTATAGAGGCAACCACTATCCTAGGCACAATGCCGAAAACAAGCAGCCATGCGCTCTGGCCACCTGCAGCCAGCCATTCTGCCTCAGGAGGAAGGAATATGACAAACTGGAAATATAGGACCATCAACACGTTTATCACGCCTGCAAGGATGATGAGGGTCTGCGCAGCTTTCTTGCCGAGCTGCTTGTGCACAAGGTCCCTCCATGTGAATGTGAAGGAATAGATTATGCCGGCGTCCATTACAAGAAAACCAACATGTATGATCTTTGAGGCTGCTATATCTGCAACCATCTGTAGGAATATATAGATGCCTCCCAGGATAAGAGCAACCTGCATCTTTGTCAACTTTATCTTGCCCAATCTAGTCTTGCCCATGTTTCACCTATGCTCTACTGGATTTTTTAGCCAAGCTTTTTAAATCTTCCTACTTTCCAGGACCTTATTGGGATCTTAGGGTGGAATCTTATGGGATGCTTGAAATTCAGGGTGGATTCTCAGGATAAATGCGCCAGGACAGGCACATTGAAGCTGAAGCACGGCACTGTGAAGACTCCTGAGCTCATGCCTGTTGCAACAAAGGCAAGCGTAAAGGCGCTGTCGTCTGAAGACTTGAATGACCTGGGTGCTCAGCTTGTGATAGCGAACACGTACCACCTCATGCTGAAGCCAGGCGCTGATATTGTGGAGAAAGTTGGGGGGCTTAATAAGTTCATGAACTGGAACAAGCCTGTTGTGACAGACTCCGGAGGATTCCAGGCATTCTCTTTGGGGCTCTCAAGAGAGCACGGCACAGGAAAGATGTTCTTTCCCGGCGAGAGGGAAGTGCTTCTCAAGCCAAAGACAAATATCGCAAAGATAAATGATGGCGGGATAAGGTTCAGGTCAGTTTATGACAATTCACATCAGCTTCTTACACCAGAGAAATCAATAAGAGTGCAGGAAAAGCTCGGCGCAGACATGATTCTTGTCCTTGATGAATGCACATCTCCTTTGTCAGATAAAGATTATGTGTCCAAAAGCCTTGAAAGGACTCACAGGTGGGCAGCAGAATGCAAAGAGATCCATAAGACAGACCAGGCTCTTGCAGGAATAATACAGGGAGGCCACTGGAGAGACCTGAGAGAGAAGTCTGCAAGGTACATTGCTTCGCTTGGGTTTGATGCTATCGCAATCGGAGGCAGCCTGGGGAAATCAAAGCAGGATATGCACAATATCCTTGAATGGGTTATGCCTCATCTTCCAGAGGACAAGCCAAGGCATCTGCTTGGCATCGGCGTTGTAGAGGA
>DATDWE010000030.1:0-3868 GCA_035289765.1 Candidatus Nanoarchaeia archaeon | reverse complement strand
TCCCTGTCCTGCTCATACTCTAGCTTGTTCTTAAGGGCAATCTCTGCCTTTGCAAGCTCCTGTCCCAGATATATGCTATGGCCTGTCTTCACCATGCACGAATGCGCAATCTGGTCCCTGAGCTCTGCTGCGCTCCTGCCTTCCCACATATCAATCACCCTGTGGTCATTAGGGTCAAGGTGGTTCACAACAATCTTGCCTTCCTTGAGCTGGATCATGAAGTTTCCCCTTGGATCACTGTATTCTTCCTCATATTTCCTGTATTTCTTCAGCATATCCTCAATCTGCTTGTAATAATGCTTGTATATCTGGGCTGAGCCTGAAATTATGGTCAATATGCCTGTCTCTACACCTATCCCCTCTGCAATCTCCTTCTGTATTGCAGCGCAGCCATAGGCATTCTCAGGCCATCCCTGGGCCATGTCATGGCTCCTGAAGTACACTGTCAGGTTAAGCTTTTCATCAACCACCATTGCCTGCAGCATCACAAGGCACGGGCTGCTCTTGTGCTTTCTCATCAGCTCATCTGCGACATGCCAGGTCATTCCGACACAGGCCTTTGAGTACCTGTCCCTCTTCAGGACATCTATGATGTCCTGGAGCTGGTCTATCTCGCAGAAGCTGTCTTTGTAATCTACATTAGCGTCAAGATGAGGGCCCTGGCTGAACTCAAAGTCCTTGTATTCCTTTGTTGTTGCCAGGTTCTTTATTGCCTTTGTATCAGGATAATAGTATGCCCTGAGCTTGTTTCCATAAGTGTATGCCTTTCCTGCAGGAAGCAAAGGCGATAGTATCTCTTTCTTATATGCATCTATCTTCTCTTTTGTGAGTGGCACAAGGAACGGATTCAGGGACAGGTCCATGTCCTGGGAGTCATGCACCACGGCAACAAGGTTGTTCACCTCTTTCACCCACCTGTCTGTGTTAGCATTCATGAGGTTCTTCTTTCCGTACTTGTAGATGAAATGCATTATCTCGATCCATGTCTTTGGGATCGTTGTTCCAGAAACAATTATTGGCCCCCCTTCATGAGGGAATGATTCAGAGGCTTCCTCATATTCAAATGTCCTTGGCTCATCTATGAATGGTTCCTTGCTTTCAAGGGTCTTCATGAGCTTGTTTGCCTCTTCTATCTTCTGCTGCAGTGTGTAGCCTGGGAATTTCCTGTTGAGGTCTATCAGCTGGATGCTCTGCCTTGCCTTGTTTATCAGTTCTGTCGGGATATGCCTGTCAAAATGTACTGACTGCTCAAAGCCAGGAATATGCCTCTCTTTATCAATGCCTTTCTCAAAGAAAGCCCTCAGGGCATTTGCGCTGGTCTTATCTGTCTTTGTGTCTGCTCCTTCCTTGGAAGCATACTCTTCCCCAAGCACTATTATATATCTTATGCAGGGATTGCCAAGTATATTCCTTATCATCCCATTAAGGCCTGCAGGGGTGTAGAAGTTCGTGGCAATGGCAAGGTTGCTCTTGTCAAGCTTTGGGACAACATCATCCCTCATTGTCCATAAGAATGTTACAGCGACATTGGCTGGCTTGAGGTTCCCTTCCTTGCCGCAGTAATATGATATCCTGTCTTTTACAGCAACAGGCCAGCCTTTCTTGTTGTCTGATCCAATCTGCTCTTTTATAAGGCTCAGAATCTTTGTTCCATCACTCATCTTTACCCCTTCTTAAAAAAGTAAAGCAGGGGCATTTTTAAATAATATCAATCTTTAGAATATATTATTGAATATAGAAATCAGAGAGTGTCATCACTTCTGCGTGTTCTGGCCAGGGAACTGGATTATTGAAGCAAGCTGTTCATACATTATGTCTCCATTCTCTGCATTGACCTTCACATTCAGCGTCTTTAAGCTGTGGGTCACATGGGTGATGTTGTACACTACGCCGTGGCCGCTTATGTTCTGCAGTATGGCTATTATCTCAACAGGCTTCTCTGCAGGGTATTTTGTTCTCTGGAGGTCTTCAACAATTGCTATTGCTTCCTTGAAGTCTATCTTTACATCATTCATACTTGTTTCATTGACCTTCATGCCCTCTGGCTTGAAAGGCTTTTCTGTTGACGCCATGTCCACTTTCTCCCCGACATCAAAAGATGTTATCAGGTCCTTTGCATCATTATAATAGCCGATCTGGCACTGGTCTTTATCCTTGCCTAACAGGAAGAAGATGTGGCATAGATATGACTTGGAGTTCTTCTTTCTCCAGTCCTTGAAAGCCTTGCTTGCCTCAAGCTGCCGAATGACTTTCTTTGCTGAGATTATCCCTGGCATGACCGCAGAGAAAAGACAGGGTTTTATATGGTTTGCGGTTTATTTCCCGCTCCAGTGCACAAACCTTCTCTCAAGAATCATAAACATCTTGTTCAGGAAAAAGCCAAGCAGGCCCGCCATTATTATTGCCGAGTACATCTCAGAAGTTTCATAAACTAGCTGGGCGTTTATTATCCTGTGGCCCAGCCCAACGCTTGTTCCGATGAACATCTCAACAACAACAATCAAGATTAGCGTTAGTGAAAGTGCTGTTCTCATACCTGCCATGATCTGAGGCATTGCCTCTGGAAGAATTACTTTGGTGAAAAGCGAAACTTTGCTGGCTTTCATTATTACTGCAGCCTTTATTCTCAGCTTATTCGCATTTTTTATGCCATACATCGAATTGATTATTACAATAAGAAAACCCCCCCAGAATGCTATTGATATCTTTGCAAGGTCTCCAATGCCAAAGAACAACAAGAACAAAGGAAAGAGTGCTGTAGGCGGTATTGCCCTGAAAAATTCAACAACAAATTCTAGTGAGTCATAAACCTTCTTGAAATAACCCATAAGAAGACCAACCGGAATTCCAAGAGTGCATGCTGCAATAAATGCCGCAAAGACCCTTATTGCGGTAATCAAGAAATCTATGAGCAGATTCCCCTCGCTTAATGTTATCAATCTAAAAAACTCTATAGCCACTTTCTCTGGTGATGGAAGAAAAAGCGAGGAAACCATATTCAATTTTGAGGAGATCAACCACACCAGCAAAATCAGTATGGGTGCAATTATGGTGTAAACACTTCTTTGTTTCATCTTCCAAACAGCCTCAGAACCTTATTTCTTGTCTCGAAAAATTCCCTTGAAAAGAGCATATCAAGATTCCTGGGCCTTGGCAGCTCTACATCGACAATCCCTTTAATCCTTGCAGGCCTTTCAGAAAGAACAATAACCCTGTCTGCTAGCAAAACAGCCTCATCAGCATTATGGCTTACCAGGATTGTGGTCTTTTTGGTTTCCTCCCAAATTCTCAATAGCTCCATCTCCATCTTTCTTGCAATAGAATAATCAAGTGACGAAAAAGGCTCATCAAGAAGCAATACGCCTGGATTATAGGCAAGCGCCCTGCATATTGCAGTTAGCTGCTTCATTCCCCCAGAAAGCTGATAAATGTACCTGTCTTTATACTTAAATAAATTCGTTTTCTTAAGCAGGGATTCAGCAATTTTCCTTCTTTTTCTCTTATCAATATTTCTTGTTTCCATCCCAAACTCCACATTCTTTATTACACTCCTCCATGGGAATAATGCTTCAGAATAGTTCTGGAATATAAACCCCACATCAGATTTTCTAGGATGAGAATCATTTATGAGAACGCTCCCTTGTGTAGGAGCAACCACTCCTGCAATTATATAAAGAAGGGTTGTCTTGCCGCAGCCATTTGGACCAAAGATAGATATGAATTCACCTTCTTTTATATGCAGGTTTATTCTATCCAGAACCTCTGTTTTAGGATCCTGAAATACTTTTGTGATATTGTCTATCTGTATCATTTTGGTAAAGAAGATAAAGCCAGAGGTTTCCTGGCTTATGTTAAAAATAGCTGTGTC
>DATDWE010000029.1:0-4870 GCA_035289765.1 Candidatus Nanoarchaeia archaeon | reverse complement strand
CGTCGTTATATTCGGAGCAATGGGTATCACAAATGAAGAGGCCCAGTATTTCATAAAGGACTTTGAGGAGACAGGGGCCCTTGAGAGAAGCGTTGTTTTCCTCAATCTCGCTGATGACCCTGCTGTTGAGAGGCTTGTCACGCCAAGGATGGCATTGACAGCAGCAGAATATTTTGCATATGAGAAGGACATGCATGTCCTTGTCATACTCACAGACATGACCAACTACTGCGAGAGCCTCAGGGAGATAGGGGCAGCAAGAGAGGAGATCCCAGGAAGAAGAGGATATCCTGGATACATGTACACTGATCTTGCGCAGATATATGAGAGAGCCGGAATGATAAAAGGAAGAAAGGGATCAATAACGCAGTTCCCTATCCTGACCATGATAGGAGATGACATAACACACCCAATCCCAGACCTTACTGGATACATCACAGAAGGCCAGATTGTGCTTTCAAGGGAGCTGCACAGGAAGAACATCTATCCTCCGATTGATGTGCTGCCATCGCTATCAAGGCTCATGAACCTCGGCATCGGAAAGGGAAAGACAAGAGATGACCACAAGCAAGTCTCAGATCAGCTTTATGCAAACTATGCAGAGGGAAGGGACCTCAGGGGCCTTGTCGCCATTGTTGGAGAGGAGGCGCTCAGCGAGAGGGACAAGAGGCTTCTCAAGTTCGCAGAGAAGTTCGAGGACAGATTCGTGAGGCAGGGCAAGAGAGAGGACAGGACAATCCAGGGAACACTTGTGATAGGATGGGATCTTCTTAGGGATATACCTGCTTCAGAGCTTTCAAGGATCAGCCCTGAGATGAAGGAGAAGTATTACGGCAAAGCAGCCGGAGAAGCCAAGGAAGCAAAGGCAGAGAAAGAGGCAAAGCCTCCTGAAGAGAAGGCAGAGAAGAAAGAGGAAGCGAAATCAGAGAAGAAGGGGACGAAGAAAGCAGCAAGCCCAGCGAATAAAGCGCAGAAGAAACCGTTTAAACCAGCCAAGAAAGTGAAGAAAAATAAATAGACAATGGCATTGGACATAAAACCAACAAGGAGCGAGCTGATAAAGCTCAAGAAGAAGATAAAGCTTGCCAAGTCAGGCTATAATCTTCTCAAGAAGAAGAGAGACGGCCTTATACTTGATTTCTTCGAGATACTCAAGAAAGCCAAGACTCTGAGGCAGGAGCTTACTGAAGAATACAAAGTCGCCCTTGAGAAGATAAACATGGCAAGGGCAGTTGAGGGTGATATCGCTCTTAAGTCTCTTGCAATGGCTGTCAGCCAGGCTCCAGACATACAGCTGCACACAAAGAACATCATGGGTGTTGTAGTACCGAGGATAGAGAGCATAGGCCTCCAGAAGCCAATGACTGAAAGAGGCTATGGCATTTATGCAAGCTCTTCATTGACAGATGATGCAGCATCATCATTTGAGAGGGTTGTTGAGAAAGTGATTCTTGCAGCAGAGATTGAGACTTCTATGAAAAAGCTGCTGCATGAGATTGAGAAGACAAAGAGAAGAGTAAATGCACTGGAATTTGCTGTGATACCCCAGATGGAGTCGGTTGCAGGCTTCATAAGGCTCAGGCTTGAGGAGATGGAAAGGGAGAGCATCTTCAGGCTGAAGAGGATAAAGGCATAGGCCCACTTCAATAGATTTATAAATGGATGGTTTCCTGATATTATGTATCATATATTAGATTTTTTTTATATGCGTCGGTGAAAGAATGCTAGAGCAAAGACATATCCTAACAATAAGGGAAGAGCTGGACAGCTCCAAAAGGCCTATTTTCTTCTTCCATGACGATGCAGACGGATTATCCTCATTCCTTCTTCTGTACAGGCATATTGGGGAAGGAAAAGGGGTAATAGTAAAACAGACGCCCAAGATTGACAGGGCAAACTACACTAGGAAAGTCAAGGAGTACATGCCTGATAAGGTATTCGTCCTTGACATTGCGATGGTTGAGCAGGACTTCCTTGATGACATGGCAGAGATTGGCCTGAAGGTTGTGTGGATTGACCATCACAATCCGCTGGAAAGGCAGAAGGTGCTCTACTTCAATCCAAGGATAAGGAGCATAAAGGATGACACCTGCGTCACAAGGATCTGCTATGAGGTCGTGAAAAAAGACATCTGGATCGCAATGGTGGGATCTATTGGAGACTGGCAGATGCCTGATTTTAGAAAGGAATTTGTTGAGAAATATCCTGAGCTTCTTGATAAATCTGTTGAAAAGCCAGAAGAGGCTTTGTTCGGGCAGAAGATAGGAACGCTTGTGAGGATCTTCTCTTTTGTTCTTAAGGGAAAGACAGAAGAGGTTGTGAAATGCATGAAGATACTGACGAGGATCAATGATCCATATGAGATACTGGAGCAGAAGACAGCAGCAGGCAGGTTCATCTACAAAAGACATGAAGGGATCAAGGAATATTATGATGCACTGTTCAAGAAAGCCAAGGAACATGTGGCAACAGATGAGATATTCATCTATGTCTACAAAGGGGCGAAATTCAGCTTCTCAAGCGAGCTTTCAAATGAGCTGCTATACAACTATCCTTCCAAGATAATACTAGTGGGAAGGGAGAAGTCAGGAGAGATAAAGTACAGCATAAGGGCAGCAGGCAAGAACATCCCGCCCATACTTAAGAAAGCTCTTGAAGGCATTGAGGGTTTTGGAGGAGGCCATGAGCATGCCTGCGGAGCTGTAATAAAAGAGAAATTCAATAAGCACTTCATAAAGCAGTTTAAGAGGGCTTTAGGCATTAATGAAAAGGCGGCCTGACAATGGGTCGTTTAAGAAAGCTTTATAAATGCCCCACTTTTCTATTGACCCCATGCACCGGTGGTCCAATGGTTAAGACTTCGGCCTTCCAAGCCGACTATCCGGGTTCGAAACATTATAATCTTAAATTATGCGAATGTCCCGGCCGGTGCATTTAATAATGCAATTTTGCCAGACGAGCTTGCGAGTCGGCATTATTTATACATACTTTTTAAGGAGGCAATAAAATGGCATTTGACAAGAATCTGGACAAGGCATTGTTCTCAGAGACAGTGCAGTTTGAGACAACAAGGATAACAGTTGGCGTCTTCTCATATAATGAGGGGACTTCAAAGATGCAGATATCAAGGGAGAACCTGAACCAGAACACAGGAGAGTACACCTTCGCAAAGCTAGGAAGGATGCTCAAAGAAGAGGCAGAAGCCGTAATCCCGCTTATGCAGAAGGCTCTTAAGCACATGTAGGCAAAATTTAAAAATAATCCTTCTTTTTTGCATACCATGGCCAAAACTTCAATAGAATCTGTGCTTGTATTGTGCGCGCACTCTGATGACCAGATATTCGGAGTTGGAGGCACGCTTGCAAAATACGCGCAGGAGGGAAAACGGATAATCATTGTAGTGTTCTCCTATGGCGAGAGGAGCCACCCATGGCTCAAGAAGAAAGTGACCGTCAAGATGAGGGTGAAGGAGAGCCAGGAGGCAGGCAGGATAATAGGGGCCGAAAAGACAATATTCTTCGGAGTGCAGGAAGGCAAGTTCCTTGAGGACATCAGGGAGAGGGACATCCACGACAGGGTCTACAGGATCATAAAGAAGTACAGGCCTGCAAAGATATTCACGCACGCAGGAGACGACCCTATGCCTGACCATACTGCCATGAATAAGTTTGTCCTTGAGCTCTGCGAGGAGATTCAATATGCAGGAGAGGTCTACTCTTTTGATGTGTGGACTCCTTTCAAGACCAAGGAGAGGAACCTTCCTAAGCTTTACATTGACATAAGCAGGACATTCCACAAGAAAACGCAGGCCTTGAGGTGCTTTGAGAGCCAGTGGATGTCGATGATATCCTTGCTCTGGAGCGTCTACTGGAGGGCCATAAAGAACGGCTTCAGGGCCCACGCAAGATATGCTGAGATTTTTTATAAGATAAGGTGAAGGAAATAAGATGGCAAAGAAAAAACTCCTCATAGCATCAGACACATTCCTTCCAAGATGGGATGGTGTCACAAGATTCCTTCTGGAGGTAGTCCCAAAACTCAGCCTAAGGTATGACATAACCCTTGCTGTGCCTGATTTCAAAGGAAAGAGCGTCAAGATAAAGAATGTGGGCATTGTCAAGATACCTGTGCATGATTTTGTTGTTGATGACATGCATCTGCCAAAGTTCAAGTTCAGCATGACCAAAAGGCTTGTTTCTGAGTCTGACCTTGTATTCATCCAGTCCTTAGGGCCTATAGGGATGCTTGCCGCAAGGTATGCTGACAGGCTTAAGAAGCCTCTTTATTCCTATGCCCATATGGTAGAATGGGATCTTTATCCTAATGTTGTTGGAAGGTTCAAGAGCCTGATAAGATCTGTTACTCTCCTGCTTTCAAGGCATTTCTACAACAAGTGCGATGTTATCTTTGTGCCTTCAGAAGATATTGAGAAGACACTCATCTACAGCAGGATCGAGCCACAGAAAAAAGTGATACCTCTTGGGATTGATGGAGAAGAGTTCATGCCTCCTGCTGACAAGGCCAAGGCAAAAGACAAAGTCAGCATAGATCCTGGCAGCATAATCATAGGTTTTGCAGGAAGGATTGGGTGGGAGAAGAATCTTGAGACTCTGGAGAAGGCTTTCAGGATCCTGCAGAAGAGATATAATGGCAGCATCAAGCTCCTTATTGTGGGCAGTGGAATAGGGCTGGAGAGGATGTTCAAATCAATGGAAGGCGTGATCCACATTGAGGCAACCCACAAAGTGGCTGACTATCTTCAGGCAATGGACATCTTTGTGATGCCAAGCCTTGCAGAGACAAGCTCTCTTGCGACAATGGAGGCAATGAGCTGCGGACTGCCTGTTGTGGCAACAAGCGTTGGATGCAT
>DATDWE010000028.1:0-4290 GCA_035289765.1 Candidatus Nanoarchaeia archaeon | reverse complement strand
AAGAAAAAGGAATAGGCCCCAACTGCAACGTCTCGCTACGTTGACACGCGAAGCTGGTGCAACATCGACTGCGTCGAGTTGCACGAACTATGCCGTTTTATCAAATAACTGGTCTAGAAGTAAAAATGATAGGCCCCCTGGAAAAGGATTGTTGGGGGGTGGTTGAGAAAACAGAACCAATTAGGGGGCCTATGATCATAAAGGCTTCTTATGCACCTCCTGACTCCACATGATGCCTATCCTTGTCAAAGCCTTATTGAATGCGTCTGAAATCCTGTATTTCTTCTTGTAAAGATCATAATCAATCATTCCCATTGCCTTCATCGGCGTCAATATTCTGTCGTAAAACTGCCTTTTGTTGTATGATAGCTTTATCGGCTTCTGCCTCAATACTGCAGGCCCTCTGCTCTCAGGCTGTTCTATAAGGGTTCCTTCATGCAGCTTGTTGGCGAACAAGGACATCTCTGTCTTGCCCACCTCTCCTCCTGCTGATTTAAGCTCAAGGATAAGCAGCTTTGCAACCACAGCCTGCTGCTCTGTGGCGAATATTACCTCATAGACATTATTTGGCAGATTGTACTGGTCAAACAATATAACCATGGTTATCAAGGGTAGTATAACTAAACTAGTATATAAATGTTACGCTTTTGAGAATTAGTATAGGCTTTTGTATACTAAATATCTGTATACAGTATATTCGTTTTCTGTTTCACACAAGCCTTCTCTGCCTTGGCTCAAAGAACTCCTCAATCAGCTCCTTGTAATGCCGGCTCACCTTTATATCCTCATCCTGGTTGAAGCATCTCCTGTACATTGGCCAGATGTATCTCTCATCAAGGAAAACAACAACACCCTTGTCAGTCTCTGACCTTATGCACCTTCCTGCATTCTGCAGGCACTTGTTGAAGGCAGGAAATATGTATCCATAATCCCATCCCTTGCCGAACTTCCTGTCAAAATATTTTATCAGCTCCTTTGTCTCAAGATCAGGATGCTCTAAAGGCAGGCCGACAACAATCACCCCTTTCAGGAAATCCCCTGGAAGATCAATCCCCTCTCCAAACGATCCTGTGGATGCGCCCAAAAGAACAGCGCCTGTCTTCTCATAGCCCTTGAATCTCTCAAGGAATTCTGTCTTCTCCTCTTTTGTCATGCCTGGCTGCTCAAGGAATGTTGTCTTCCCGCACAGCTCATAGAAATGTTTGTATACCTGGTCCCTGAGCGAGTAGCTTGGGAAGAATGCAGCAGAGTTGCCTGGAATCAGGTTCACAATCTCAGATGTTATCTCAGCAATCCTCCTGAACTGCGCCTCATGCCTCATCGAGAACTTTGTTGTCGTCTCAGGGATTATTATTGTCAGCTTATTTTCTTCATGGAAAGGGCTCTCATATACCCTTTCAGCAGTGTTCTCAGGAAACCCAAGCAGGTCCCTGTACATGCTTGTCGGCGTCAGTGTTCCGCTCATTATTATCGTGGAGTAGGCTCCTGCAATGACATCTCTTGTAAGCACAGACGGATCCATGCACCTGTATTTGAGCGTAAGGGCAGGCAGGTTCTTGAATTGGGATACAGAGAATATCCTTGCAAATCCATGGTCTGATCCTTTCCACATCTCAAGGAATGCTGCTATCGATCCGACATAACTCTGCTTCTGCTTTTCCCTCACTTCTTCACCTATTGAAGAGAAGTCCCCCATGACATGGTCATAATCCTTTATTCTGCTGATGCTCTCAATGAAATCCTCCTTTTTTACAACCTTTTCATCACCTATCTTCATGTCCTTCCCGTAACTGTTGAGCACGTCCTGCATCAGGGAAAGCTCTTCCACAGTCTCATTGAACCCATACTTCTTTGCCTCTTTTATCGCCCTCTTGATCACAAAGCTTGACAGCCTCTGGGTCGCGAGATCCCTTATCCTGCGCGGAAGATTGTGGCCTTCATCCACTATCATTATTGCCTCATTGAGATCCTTGCCTATTCTTGACAGGAATGTCTCTCTTATGCCCTGGTCAAACAAATAAAAATAGTCTGAGATCACAACAGTGGAGTCAGAAGCAAGGACCATGGCCATCTCATAAGGGCAGATCCTGTTATTCCTGCAGATGTCAACAACCCTTTCTGTTCCTGCTATGCCGGAACCTTTTATCTCGGCAAGGACTTTCTTTGCGTCTGCAGTGAGCGCATTGCCATTCCTTGTCCTTGAATACAGCTCGCATTTCCCTTCTTCCCTGACAGATCTGCAGTATTCAGAGAAATCCCCTGAAGACAGGAGAGAGACTCCATCCATTCCGCACATCCATTTCTTCCCTATTATGTCCGCAACATTGAACTTCAGGTCATATTTCTTCTTTATCTCAGAGAGGGTTTCTATGGCTATGGCATGCTGTGTGTGCCTTGATGTCAGGAAAAATATAGTAAGATGCTTGTCAATGGCATGCTTCAGGCAAGGGCCCAATGCAGCTATTGTCTTTCCAAGCCCTGTTGGCGCATGAGCTATAAGATTTGCCCTGTTTTTTACTGTATCAGCTACCTCCTTGAGCATGTCTTCCTGGATCTTCCTTATCTTCTCATAAGGAAACAGAAATTCTTCGTTCATAACCGCACTTTCTTCAACATTTCTTTAAAATTCTTTTGTTTTCAGGAGAATAATACTCAGAATCAGAAAACTTTATAAATAAGCTCCTTTAACACTTATTTAACAAAATATATTATAAAGTCAACATTTAATGTTTTGGGGGTTGTAAATGAAGAACAAAGCGATTTTTGGCGTCTTTTTCAGGGAAAAGCCGGCCATGATGCTGGTCAACCTAAGGAACTCCAAAAGCGAGGTCTATGCCTCCAATCTTGCAAAGCAGATTGACTGCACTTATTCTCATGTTGTCAAGATTCTCCAGCAGATGGAGAAGGCAGGGCTTATAAATTTCAACAAGCAGGGCAGGCTGAAGCTTCTTTCCCTGACAAAGAAAGGGATAGATGTGGCTGACAACATTGACAGGATAAAGAATCTGCTGTAACGTTCCTATTTTCTTTAGAATACTCATCTGTTATGTGCTCTCAGAGATTATTTTATCCGATAGCCCTTCTGACATCAATCACTTCAGCAGAATTCACGCCATCAAGAGCCGCAATCTTTTTCTCAAGCTCTTCTGTTGAGCCCTTCTCTTCAGGCATCGTAAAGAATATGTTCAATGACTTAAGGCCGAATGCAATTGGCGTTATTTCTGTCTTGCCTGGCTCTCCGCCAAAACCCTTTATCAGCTTGCTGGCCTTCCCATCAAGTTCATTGAGGTCTGTATCAACTGATTCAGGCATTATTCTTAATTTAACTACAACTATGGCCATGAGTCCACCTAATTAGGGCCGGTAAAATTGCATTCAGGACAGGTATACTTAGCCACTATCTTCCTGCACGTAGGGCACCTTATTATCTCCTGCTTCCCGCATTTTGGGCACATGAACATGGCTACCCCTTTCATGTTCACTATCCTTTTCTTGCATGATCTGCATATGAGTTCATTAACCATAAAACAAGGTTTTTTGGGCTTGTTTATAAATCTTTTTGTTCTCATTATAAAATTGTTACAAAAATATATAAAAGGTAATTGAATTTAATCTACTGGGGAGTGTAAATGTCAGATACCGGCGCTAGCGATGATGATGTACTAGGTCCGCCTCCAATGCCTGATGAAGGCAGCGAAGGATTCTTTTCTAAGATTTTTAAGAAAAAAGAGCTGAAAAAAGAGGATTCAAAGGAAGCAAAGCCAAAAGACCATGAAGACCTCCTTAAAGACCTTTCTGAGGAGATAGAAAGCAGAAGGAGAGAGCTTTCCAGGAAAGAAGACGAACTTCTAAAGAAAGAGAGAGAGATAGAAAAAAGAGAGGGCGTGCTGAAGGGAAAGCCTAAGGCCCCCAAAAGCCAGGAAAAGCTGGATAAAGATGTAGAAAAACTGGCCAAGAAGCATGAGGGCCTTAATGCAGAAGTTGCGAAAAAGCATACAGAACTCAACCAGCTTGAGAATGAGATAAACATCCTGAAAAAAGAGGCTCCAAAAAAAGAGCAGGCGCTCTCAAGCAAGCAGAAGCTTCTCATAAAACTTTCTGACAAGCTGAAGGAAAAGTCAGAAAAGCTTGGCAAGAAAGAGACAAGCCTTGCTTCAAAAGAGGAGGAGCTGAATAAACGCGCAGCCGACCTTGACAAGAAAGAGGACGAATTCAACAAGAGCCATTCTATGTCCAAAAAAGAGCTTGATTCTTCCATCAAACAGAAAAACTCGCTGCAGAAGGATGTAG
>DATDWE010000027.1:0-18821 GCA_035289765.1 Candidatus Nanoarchaeia archaeon | reverse complement strand
AAAGAGACTCACTCTAAAATAAGGGTGGATTCAAAGGATGGTGACATAACTATCATGGGGGAAGATTCAATCGGGATTTTTTCTGCCAGGGAGATAATCAAGGCAATCGGAAGGGGGTTCAATCCTGATGTAGCGTCTCTTCTTCTTAAGCAGGATTACTGTTTTGAGGCATTGAACATAGGGGATTATGCAGGCAAATCAAAAAAAAAGATGCTCAGGCTTAGGGGAAGAGTCATCGGAGAGGGCGGAAAGACAAGGAGGACAATAGAAACATTGACTGAAACAAATATGTCAGTCTATGGCAAGACAGTATCAATAATAGGTACGCATGCAAATGCAGCTCTTGCGAGAAAGGCAATAGAGGGCCTGCTTGCAGGGGCAAATCATGCAGCGGTCTACAGGTCTCTTGAGAAAAAAAGGAAAGAATTAAAAATGAGAGCATTTGAACCGGCGGAATCAAAGGAAGACAAGCATGGCTGAAGAAAAACAATCAACGCTCGCAGAAAAAAAAGAGGGCAAAAAACCTATTGCTTACGAGCTTGCAGAGAAGCAAAGAGAGATATCCATAGCGGAATTTTTTGAGAAAAACAGGCATTTGCTCGGGTTCGACAACAAGAGAAAGGCGCTTCTCACTGCAGTGAAGGAGGCTGTGGACAACAGCTTAGACGCCTGTGAGGAGGCAAAGATTCTTCCGGAGATATCTGTCGAGATAATTGACATGCAGAATGACAGGTTCAGGGTGATAATAGAGGACAATGGTCCAGGTATAATCAAAAAGCAGATACCAAATATTTTCGCAAAACTTCTTTATGGCTCTAAATTTCATACGATGAAGCAGAGCAGGGGTCAGCAGGGCATCGGGATAAGCGCAGCTGCACTGTACGGACAGCTAACAACAGGAAAACCAATAAAGATCATATCAAAGATTTCTCCATCTGAACCAGCAAACTTGTGCGAGCTTCACATAAACACACAAAAGAACAAGCCAGAGATAGTGAGGGAGGAGACAATAGAATGGAAAAAAGACCATGGGACAAGGATAGAGCTTGATATCGAAGCAAATTATCAGCAGAGTGGCCAGTCTGTTGACAGCTATCTGAAGCAGACAGCAATTGTCAATCCTCATGCAACTATAATCTACACAAACCCAAAAGCAGAGCAGATAATCTTCGCAAGAGCAACTGAAAGCCTTCCAAAAGAGCCAAAAGAGATCAAACCCCACCCTTATGGCATTGAGATAGGGATGCTGATGAAAATGATGAAATGGGCAGAGTCAAAAACAGTCCAAAGCTTTTTCATGAATGAGTTCTCCAGGGTAAGCGCTGCTGTAGCAAAGGAGATCTGTTCAAAAGCAGGCATTCTTCCAAATACAAACCCCACAACACTCAACAGGGACCAGGCAGACAGGCTGATATCAGCAATAAGAGACACCAAGATAATCTCCCCGCCAACTGACTGCATCAGTCCGATAGGAGAGGACCTTCTCCAGAAGGGGCTTAAAAAGGAGATCAATGCAGAATTCTACTGCGCCATCACAAGATCCCCTTCAGTATACAGGGGCAATCCGTTCCAGGTTGAGGCAGCAATCGCATACGGAGGAGAGATGCTTCAGGACAAGCAAGTCAGGATAATGAGATTCGCGAACAGGGTCCCTTTGCTCTATCAGCAGAGCGCGTGCGCTATCACCGAGTCAATAAGCTCAACTTCATGGAGGGGGTATGGCTTAAGCCAGAGCCAGGATTCAATTCCAGTAGGCCCTGCAGCGATTGTGGTCCATATAGCGTCTGTGTGGGCGCCTTTCACATCTGAAGCAAAGGAGGCAATTGCGCATTATCCAGAGATAATTAAGGAGGTGAAGCTGGCTCTGCAGGAGTGCGGCAGAAAACTTGCCCAATATACCTCAAAGAAAAGAAAATACACAGACGAGCTGCAGAAAAGAAGCTATATTGAGAAATATATGCCTTATGTGGGCAATGCGCTAAAGGACCTTCTCAGCCTCAAGAGCAGCGATGAGGAGAAGATAGAGAAAATTCTTAAGGAGATTCTTGAGCACAAGAGAGGAAAACTTTCTAAGGTTGAGATGGAGAACCTGGAATATGACGAGGAATTTGCGAAAATAGGCAATGAAGCAGAAGAGGCCGGAGAGAAGGAGGGTCAGGATGGCTGAGGTTGTAAAAGAGATAAAAAAGATTGCCAATGATGTATATAGCAAGATAATGAAGAAGAAAGCACCTTCTTTAGAGATGCCAATAAGGTCTCTGCAGAATGTAAGCTATGACTCAAAAAACGGATATTTTGAGCTCAAGGGGAAGATAATGTCCAGGACACTGGCAGCATCCACAATAAAGACATTTGCCCAGACGCTTCTCATGATGAATGAATCAAAGAAGATTGTGGAGACAGATGACATTGCGACAAAGAGAGAGGTGTATTATGTCAGCAAGAACTGGGGCGATGCAATGTTCAGGGAGCAGCCAGAATCAGATACTGTCATGGATGACATTGAGGCCATGATCGGAGTTAACAGGGAACAGCTCGGGTTCATTCCAGAGGAAAAGGGAGGAGACATCGCAGGAAGACTTATTGTTTTGGACAAGGATGAGGATGGAAAACAGATCAAGATTGACTGCACAAGATTCGGCTCTGGAGCCTACTCAATCCCCAGCTCTGTCGAGGAGCTGAAGTTTGAGACCAGCGCAAAATTCATTCTTGCCATAGAGACTGCAGGTATGTTCCAGAGGCTTGTAAAGCACGGCTATTGGAAAAAGGCCAACTGCATCCTCATAAGCATGGGAGGAGTACCGACGAGGGCTTGCAGAAGATTCATCAGAAGGCTCAGCGACGACAAAAAACTGCCTGTTTATGTTTTCACAGATGGAGACCCTTATGGTTATCTTAACATCTATCGAACCCTCAAGGTAGGAAGCGGAAATGCCGCTCACCTTAACAAGTATTTCTGCGTTCCCAGGGCGCAGTTCATTGGAGTGACTCCGCAGGACATAATAGATTACAAGCTTCCAACACACCCCCTTAAGGACGTTGATATAAAGAGGATAAAGGACGGCATAAAGAATGATCCATTTGTCAAGGAGCACAAGGAATGGGAAAAGGCCCTTAACCTGATGACAAAGATGGGCAAGAGGGCAGAGCAGCAGGCATTTGCCAAATACACCCTTAACTATGTCATGGAAAAATACCTTCCTGATAAGCTTAAAAACACTAAAACCTGGCTGCCTTAGATATTTGTTGAGGGTTCTGGATTTAATTAGATAAAAAAAGAGGGTACAGGGCGCAATACCCTACTGAAAAAGAGATTTAGGGCAGAACCATTCTGCTCACAACCTTTATAAATAAAACACTTAATTGTTTGTTCCAAGGGCCTGTAGCCTAGCCTGGATAGGGCACCAGCCTTCTAAGATTGCAGAAAGCTGGGGGTCGTGGGTTCGAATCCCACCAGGCCCGTTTAAGAATGCAATTTTTCCAGATGAGGGTTTACCTAGTCGGGATTATTTATGCGTCATATTCAGTACAAGTAAACAATTTATATTTATGGCTCATAATCATACAAAAGGCGGCGTCGCCAAACGGCTAAGGCATTCGGCTGCAACGGGATGATGAGGCGTTTCATCGCCAATGACAAGCGGATCCCGAAGACTCTGGGTTCAAATCCCAGCGCCGCCTTTTTAACATAAAATCATGGTAATAATAGACGATTAGACTTGAGAAAATGCCAAGCTGTGATGTATGCGGTGCTGAAGGGAGGTTAGTAAGGGCTCTGATAGAGGGCACTGAATTGAATGTCTGCCAGAACTGCGCGAAATTCGGCAAGATCCTGAAAGCTCCTGTGATGTTTGTAAAGAAAGGTGCTGTAATAAAACATGAGCAAAAACCAGAGCCTCTTGAGATCATAGTCCCGGATTACAGCACCCTCATCAGGAAAAAAAGGGAGGAGATGGGCCTGACCCAGGAAGACTTTGCGAAGAAGATTGCAGAGAAAGAGTCAATAATGCAGAAGATTGAGGCAGGCCAGATGGAGCCAAGCATCAATATCGCAAAAAAGCTTGAGAGATTCCTCAACATAAAGCTTGTTGAGCAGTATGATGAGAATGGAGTGGCTTTGTCTGCAAAGGGGAAGACAGCAGAGTTCACAATAGGGGATGCTATCAAGCTGAAGCAAAGGAAAAGCGAATGACAAAAAATAATAAACAAACAAAAAAGGACATGGCCTATGTGTGGATATCCCTTGTCCTGCTCCTTTTTGTGTGGGTGCCGGTGCTCAATGTGCTCTTTTTTATTCCTGCATCCCTCTACTTCAGCATTACTGCCTTAACCCGTGCAAAAAAAGAACCTGAAAAATACAGAGGCCTTGTTTTTGCAGCAGTCTTGGTTGTGATAGGCGCAATATCCTTTCTTGTGTCATTATATTATCTTGTTTATTTCTCAGGAGAGATGCAGGCATGAGAACACAAAAGAAAACTTTATTAATGGAGAAAAAAGAGGTTTATGGATGGTAGAGAGCATGATTATGGTCTTAGGAAGCATTGTATTCGCTGTTCTATTCACTTTCCTGATGTTTGTCCTTGCCAGTGTTGTTATATCCTTGTTCAGGAAGACAGAATATCCTGATTATGAGCCAGAAGTCAGCGTGATCATCCCTTGTTATAATGAGGAGAGCAACATAAAAAACTGCTTAGATGCAGTCTACTCCCTGGATTATCCCCAAGAAAAGATGGAAGTTATTGTTGTTGATGATGGGAGCACAGACAACACACTTGATGTTCTTAAAAAACTTAAGAAGGAGCATTCAAATCTTATAATAGCAAGAGGAAAACACGAGGGAAAATCAGAAAGCCTCACAATAGGCGCAAAGATCGCATCCAAAGAGATAGTTTTCGCAGTAGATGCAGACACCCTTGTTGAGAAGAGCTGCTTAAAAAGGCTTGTAAGGCCATTTGCAGACAAGAATATTGGGCTCGTAAATGGGTCCTGCATCGCCAGGAACAGCAACTCTCTCATCAGCATATTTCAGAAGATTGAATACCATCATAACAATCTTCTCAGGAAGAGCTTTTCTGCCCTCTTCAACAACGGAATCTGGTTTTTCGGCGCATTTGTGGGCTACAGGAGAGAGGCTCTTGAAAAAATAGGTTATTTCAAGAAGGACACAATGACCGAAGATATGGATGTTGCAATGGAGATATATTCTGCAGGTTACAGGACCATAAATGTCCACGATGCACTTGGATACACTGCTGTCCCATCAAGCCTTTCTCAGCTGATAAGGCAAAGAGTCAGGTGGTTTATGGGAGCTTTGCAGACACTGAAAAAGAACAGCTCTTTATTCTCAAGGAAATCAAGCCCCTCAATACTGTTTGTTTTCATAAACCAGTACTGGTGGTCTTTGTATGCTGTGATCTCTTTTCCGCTTATCGCTTACCAGGTGTATTACTGGCTTCCTTATAATACAGAAAGCTTTGCAGCATTGTCTATGTACCTTTTCAGGTGGTTTTCATTGCTTGGACCTTTATATGTCCTTTATAAGATCCCTCAATGGGGCATATCCCCCTATAATATATTCGGCGTGCTCTCTGGAGTCATAAGCACATCTTTGATAGTGGGCTCAATATACCTGTTCAAGGACAAGCTTCATTTTAAGAACGCGTTAGGGATTTTCTTTTATTTTCCTTACACGATAATTTTAAATACTATCGCCGTAATAGGGCTTATAAAGCTAATATTTTTAAAGAAAAGACATTTTATATATTGATTAGGCGATAAATAGGCACCAAACAAAAGAGGCAATGGAGTTATCATGACAATGCTTGCTAATCCGATTGAGTTCCTGAAGGGACTGCATTATGCTTTTTTGAACTGGAATATCACTCATGGGAGGCCAATCCTGGATTTTCTCCACAATATTTTTGATAAGATATTCCTTGTTTTCCTGTATATCACAATAGGAATCTCTCTTGTGTATCTTGCGCTCTCTGTTTTTTCAATATTATCCAAGAAAAAGGTCCAGGAAAAAGGATTTGACATGGGCAAAGCGCCTTTTGTGACAGTGCAGATTCCCACAAGGAACGAACTTGTGGCTTTGAGATGCGCTCAAAACTGCATAGATTTTGACTACCCCAAAGACAGGTACGAGATCCTGATAGGGGATGACAGCAATGAAAGATCTGTTTCAAGAAAGCTCAAGGAATTTGCGCTTCAGAACGATCTTGTAAGGGTCATAAAGAGGAAGCAGAACATAGGCTTCAAGCCAGGCAACCTCAACAATATGCTTGAGCATTCAAAAGGGGACATAATCGTGATATTTGATTCTGATTTCACACCTGAAAGGGATTTTCTCAGGAGAATAGTGGCTCCTTTTGTCTATGACAAAAAGATTTCTGCTGTGCAGGCCAGATGGAACTTCAATAATTTTGACCAGAACATTGTGACAATACTCTCCTCTACCATAGTCTATGTGTTCCACCATATTGTTCTGAAGTTCATGGGAAGATTTGGCACAGGATCATTGTGCGGCTCTGCAGAGGCAGTCAAGAAAGAAGACCTGATAAGGCTTGGGAGATGGAAATCAGGAAGCCTGACAGAGGATGTTGAGTACTCTTTGAGACTTCACAATAACAGGAAGAAGATTGTCTATCTGCCAGATCTTGAATGCTACAGCGATGTTCCTTTCAAGGCAAAAGACCTTTACAAGCAGCAGATGAGGTGGGCTTACGGTGTCATATCATCCTATATACAGCACGGAGGAAAAATTATCTTAAACAGGTCTCTTAATGCAAAAGAGAAGATGCTCGGTTTCTGCGCAGGATTTGGCTACACGCTTCCTGTCATGATAATCTCCTTGTTTATTTTTGGAACAATCAGCTTTGTGACAAACAGGGCTGCTCCAATTGACCTTCCAAGATTCTTTTCAGAGCTGGGGATAAATATACTGCTAACATCTGGACTAATCCTCGCAAGCATTGTTTCATTGTACAAGGCAAAGAAAATAAGATATTATCCTGAGATGCTTCTCTCATCCTTCAGTATAGGGATAATCACAACATTATATGTGAACAAGGGGATATTCAAGGCCATATTCAGGAGACCAATGGAGTGGTATCTTCTTAATAAGAATACCGGCTATAAGTCAGGTGAGTAAAGCAGGCAATATCTGCTTTTGCAATATCTGGGGTGGTGACAATCTTTTCAGTATCAAAGAAGATTAAAGAGCGCCTTTATGGGCCGACATCTGCTGTATTCCTGATAGTCATAGTTTTTTACATTATACAATTTATCCTAGCCTTATTCTCTGAGATATCAGCTCCGCTTTTTGATTTATCAGCAGCAATACTGCTTCTTTTGTTTGCATTAGTGCTGCACCTGCTTGTGGGATTCAAGAGAACAGTCCCGATATTCCTTTGCATAGGCCTGTTTTTCAACATTATTGGATTATACCCCATCATCCCCTACAACGAGCATTATACAGGCACTCTTTATGGGGCACCGCAGCTGAATTACCATTATGATTGGATTGCGCATTCAGTGGGCTTTGGATTCTTTGCACTGGCCTTTTCTTCAGTATTGTATCCATACATCAAAAAGTCTTTTAAGAGCGAATATGCAGTATTTATAGTTATTTTGCTTGCTATGATGGGTTTTGGCGCAATAAACGAGATCAATGAGTATCTTGGCTTTACTGTCTTTGGCTACGGCAAAGGCTTTATGGAGTTTGGCGAAGGAGACTTCTCTCCTTATGGAGGCCCATGGCAGAATTCATCTATGGATCTTATAAATAATCTCTTAGGGGGCATTGTCTTTATTGGGGCCTTTGTTCTGGACAAGAAATATCACTTTTTCACAAAGAAGAAGCCTTTCTGATTAGTTCATCCATCTTCCTTATCAGCAGCGAATTATCTTGCTTATTATATCTCCTGAGGTTATCTCTGTACCCATCAAGATTGTTTATGAAATCAGTTATGTTTTCTTTGTCTGCATGAGCAGAATACTTCCCATAACCCAGCTTGTCCAGGTAGAATGCATTAAGCGTCTGCTCAAACTGGTTGATGACTGGTATTGAAAGAACCGGCTTTCCAAGATGCAGTGCCTCTGAGATCAGAGTGAAACCCCCATTTGCTATAATGGCTTCGCAGTCAGCAAGATATTTAAGGAATTTCTTCTCATTAAATTTTATAAATTGGATATTCTTCTCTTTTTTCTCTTTGTTAAATCCAGAGACCACAAATTCTCTGTCTATTCTCTTTAGTGATTCAATAAGCTTTTTGTTTGTATCTGATGTCTGGTAGACCAGAATGAAATTATTATGGCTTTTTCTTGGATTTTCTTTTGTATTCAGGACAGCATCTCTTACAATGGGTGGGACAACAGTGAGTTTTGCGGAAATCTTTTCAGGCTTGAAAAACGAGGTCACTATATAATGTTTTGCTGCTGGAATATTTATTCTGTTGACTATGACTGTCTCAATGTATTCCCTTATGAATTTCTTTGGAAAACTTATCTTTCCCTTTATTATGTGCTGGTTGTCTACGCTGACAAGAGGCACTCTTCTGACAAGGGCTGCATAAGCTGAAATTATCTCATAATCAGATATGATTATATCTGGCTTGAATCTGTCCATAACCTCCTTCACTTCCCTAAAAGACCTTATAAGACCAAAAACATTCAGTATATTATGAAAAACCGTCTCAATCTTGCTTACGCGGTTATTCCTGTAGGCTATAGAAAGGCCCTGCACTTCCTGTACATCCTCAAAGTGTTTTGACAGAAAAGAGAAAGCGCCCCTGCTAGAGAATATCTTTATCTCATGCTTCTTGCTCAGGTGATCAAGCAATAGCTTGCTTCTTATGGCATGCCCCATCCCCTCCCCGCAAACACCATATATTATTCTTGCCATCTTTTAATCCACCAAAATCAGAGATATGCCCTGTTGAAGGTCAGGCATTCTTTATGTATTTCCAGATCTCAATCTCTTTTGAACTGTACACATTCTTAAATGTTTCATTGTTTCTGAACAGGTAAAGAAGCCCCTCATCAGGCCTTTCCCACACAATTCCCTGTTTCATATCAGAAGTCACCATCACATATCTTATCCCATATCTTTTCATGATATCCTCTGCTCTGTTAAGTTCAGTTGCATGGAAAAGCGAATATAGGTCAGCCTGTCTCCCAGACAAATCTTCTGCTGAGATAGAGTATCCATCAATGAGAACTGGCCTCTCAGCAATATACTCTATAAAGTAGCCGTTCAGGTAATGGGAGGCGACAAACTCTTCCTTTGAATTCTCCTTAAGCCACTGGAGGCTTGTGAATGTCCTGCTGTACGGAGGCAAATCTGCAATCCTTGTAGAGAATGATATCATTGAGAAGAGAAGCCCGCAGACTATGATTATGAATGTAAGGTTCTTTACCATTTTCATCTGCCAGTTAATCTCTTTTATCTTTATGAATCCAAGAGCTGCAAATATTGACAGATAGAAATTCATATAGACCATCACATAACTTCCTGCAAAATAGAATGCTGCGCCCAGCAAAATAAGTATCATATAAAATGGATAATATCTTTTCTTGTCATTCCAGGTGGCTATAATGCCTATGATCGCAAGAATAAAATAAAAGATGCCTATCCCAAACATACCACCTATGTCTGATATGACCTCTGTAAGGACATCTCCTGATATGGGGGTAAGCTTGTAAAACACAGGCGTTGGCTTTACGAGATAGACGAATGCAAGCAAAAAGAATATGGCCATTGATACTTTCTGCTTGCGTTTTCTCGCAAAAGAATATATCAGCAGCGGAATGACTATCAGGAGAACATTAAAAAGGCTGAACAAGGAAGCCATCATAAAGAAGACAATGCTCAAGAAAATGGACTTCCTGTCATTTCCAAAAAAGAAGTACGCTCCAATAAGGGTGAATAGCAGGGCAAGAGAGTCCTGCGTTGAATTAAATGTGTAGATGAAGACTGGCGATGATGAAAGAATAACCACAGATACAATACTCATAAGCCTGTCTGCCCTGAACCTCCTTAATATTAGATAAAAGACCAATGCAGATAATATCCCAATAAGCACAGGAACGCTTCTTAGAGCAAAATCTGTCCCTGTGATGTAAGAAGCTCCTGCAAGGACAAAATGGTATGGTGTCAGGTCAAGCTGCCTTCCCCCATAAATCAGCCAGTCGTTTGTTTTGTAGTTGTCCTCCAGGATCATGTCCGCAAGTCTTGCATGGTAGTATGGTTCTCCTCCCATTACTGTAGGATTACCGCTGTAAATCCTGAAGAGCTGCGGGAGCAATAGCACTACAGCTGCAAATGCAGCAATGTACACCATAGTCTTCAGATTATCTTTCTTTCCCCTTTTCATCTGAGCTCACACTCCACCTTAAATATCTTGACGCCTCTGTCATATTTCAGGCCGAAACATTCCTGATTCTCTGTGTAGCTGAGGCTTTCCACCCCAAAAAGCTCTTTGGCGTAATCTGAGAAGTAGATATAGTCCACACCATATTTATCAAGTATCCCCAGGGCTTCTGTCTCAAATTTTGACTGATACAAAGTTTCAATATCTTTGTATCTCTGCCCTGCATCACTTTGAAGAAGAAACTTTGTGTCAGCAACATTCTGTCTTTCTGCTATTGAAGAGATGAATATCCCCTCCCTCATTGCGGACATGACAACAGCATTCTCTTCTGTATTCTCTTTCAGCCATGTCAATGCCGTAAACTCGTCATGAGAGAGAGCTTTATCCACCGAATTAAGGCCAGTTGTTATGGCCGGAATAACAGATGCAAAAATGAATGCCATAAGGAGCATAATAAAATATACTGCCCTGAACTTTGCAAAACGTGTCTTTTTCAGGTATTCAAATGTAAATCTGTAAAACTTTGAAAAGAGAAGTGTGGCAACCAATCCAAGGCACATAAGGCCTATCCCCACCACTATCAGCTTGAGCCATAGCAGCAAAACAGTAGAGAAAGCCAGGCCGATTATCACATACAGTTGTTTTTGTTTCATCTTGAAGATATAATCATAAACCGCATACACCCCATAAGAGAGGGGAAGCGATCCTATCTGGTATATGGCTCCTAGGACAGTTATTTCAGAGAAGTACCTTTTCAGAATCTCTTTTGGGATGTTCTGCCAGATCACTGAGGGTCCATGCGCAAGGAACGCATTCTTGAATATCATGAACATAATCCATGTGGCAAGCAGCAATGAGAAGATGATTAGCTCTATCTCAATGCGGTTCTGTTTCAGGTTCTCAAGCCTGACCAGGGCAATATAAAATATAAATCCTATTATGAGTATTATCACAGCAGGGCTTGTGAGAACCAAAAGAAAGATCGTCACCAAAAAATACTGCGGATAATTCTTCTTATTTATCTTCAGGAAGAAGTAGACGCTCAAGAACATCAGCGGAAAGAACAGGGTGTATACAGACACTGTGTTGACAGTCTCCTTAAACAGCACTGGAATAAATCCAGAGATGAAGGCTGAGAACAGAGAAGCATCCTCATCATTGCTTACCTCTTTTGCTATAAGGTATATTATTATCACGATGAGTGATATGAAAACATTAGGCAATATCTTCCCAACAAGAGCGACTGGAAGGAACAGGTCGAAAAAAGCCAGCACATAATAAAAAAGCGGGGTGAAGACGTATTCTCTTCTGCCATAGCTCAATTCGTCTTCAACTAAAGGAAATCCTGTGGAGCTTATATGCTCTGCCTGCCTTATTGCAAAATAAGACTCCTCCCCTGTAAAATGAGGCGTCTGGAATGCCAGAATAAGCCTTGTAGCTATAGTCAAAACAAGGATTATGCCAAGTATATAATGGCTCCTTTTCATGACCCTAATTTATTGGATTTGGTATATATAGTTTTAGAAAGATATATAAACTACTCTGCCAACATATTAAGGGGGATAATGATGGAATTAAACAGGATATCAACAGGGGTTTCTGCATTGGACCAGATGCTTGAGGGAGGCTATGAAAAGGATGTCATATCCACTATTTATGGGCCTGCAGGTTCTGGCAAGACAAACCTCTGTCTTCTGGCCATGATCAATGCCATAAAAGAAGGGAAAAAAGTCATCTATATTGACACAGAAGGGGGATTTTCTTTATCTAGGCTCCAGCAGATATCAAATGACTATAAGAAGATGCTTGACCAGGTTCTCCTGCTCAAACCAATGAATTTTGAGGAGCAGAAAAAAGTCTTTGACAAGCTCAGAGCAATGTCCAATGAAAAGATAGGTATGATCATAGTTGACACAATCTCAATGCTCTACAGGATAGAAAGGGACAAGGATAATGAGAATTCTGTGGTCATGACAAACAGGGAGCTCGGCCTCCAGTTCTCTTATCTTACAGAGATTGCAAGAAAAAAGAACATTCCAATCCTGATTACGACCCAGGTTTACAGCTCTTTTGATGACCGTGAGAAGGTGAACCTTGTTGGAGGAGATATAGTCAAATATGGGAGCAAGTGCCTCATAGAGATTCAGAAGACCCATAAGAGCAAGAGGGTGGCAATCCTAAAAAAACACAGGTCGCTGCCTGAAGCAAAAAGCGTCCTGCTTGAGATAAGGGAAGACGGAATATTCGGAGTGGAATAGGGATAAAAAGCATAAAAAGAAAAAAAGATTTAATCCTTTATTATTCTTCAACGAAATCTTCAATCTTGAGATCCTGTTCAGGAAGACCTCTTCTTCTCTGATACTCTTTTGCAAGTATCCAGAACAGCAAACCCAATGACTTCTTTCCTTTGTTGTTGCATGGTATCACAAAATCAATGAAGTTTGCCTGATTGTTTGTATCGCAAAGAGCAATTACAGGAACACCTATTATCATGGCATCCTTGACAGCATTTCTGTCAGGCCAGGCGTCTGTGACCAGCATTATCTTAGCTTCAATAAAGTTTTCCAGAGCAGGATTTGTCAATATTCCAGGAGGATACCTTCCTGCAAAAACTCTTATCCCTGTGGCCTTTCCAAAAGCCTTTACAGCTTTCCAGCTATTCTCTCTCTTGCTGACGATGATTATCTCTTCTGGAGCATATCTTGCGAGCATGCTTGCCGCAATGTCTATTCTTTCATCTATTTTCTGAAGATTAAGCACGAACAGCCCATCTGCTCTTGCCTTGTAGATGAAGCTGTCCATATAGCTTGTTTTGAACTTTGTGCCAATGTGGATTCCTGCTTTCAGGTATTCATCAATAGGAACCAAAAGTTTCTCCTGTTCTGTCATATCAAATCCCTCCAAACAAACAGCAGAAATAGTATTCTGCTGAATTTTTCTCGCCTCATCAGCTTTACAAGGTCCTTTAGGCTATTCCTTGTATTTTGGCTTTATATAGAAGAATAAGGCACTTATTTAAAAGGTTTTGCATTATATATTCCTGGCCTTTAACTCCTTAATAACCTCATATAAAGGCCCCTGAGGCCCCAATACGCTCTTTATAAGCTTGAACCTGTCAACCATGAACTTAACCCTTCTTATTTGGATAGCCTTCAGGTCGTCTTTAAACTGCTTCTTATCATTGATGAATTTGACCCTTGCAATGGTTATATGTGGATGGAATCTATCATCCTTAGGAAAGAGCCCTTCTAAAGCATTCTCGATGCTTTTCTGAAGCTGCGTAATTTCATATTTTGGTTCCAGTCCAACCCAGACAACCTTTATGTAATCCTCACCAGGAAAAACACCAATGCTGTCAAGCTCTGCCTCAAAGCTTTCAAAACCAACATCTTCAAGCTTTTTGCCTATCTCATCAACCTTGCTTTCTTTGACCTCTCCGAGAAACTTCAGTGTTAGGTGAAAGTCCTTGGCAAGATTAAGTTTAGAGTCCTTAAGACTTTTCTGCGCTTGTATAATTTCTTCCTTTGCTTCGCTACTGGCATCAAAACCTATAAACAATCTCATAAAAAACAAAAATAAAAAAGAACTATTTAAATATTTGTGAATAATGACCTATTATCCTCTGATCTATCTATTCTTTCATGAACTATTTTTACTCTTCAGGAGGCTCTGGAAGATCAGGCTCTTCCCCAAAATCTTCTGTGTCTTCAGCAGGTTCTTCTTCTTCAGGAGCTTCTGGCTCTCGCATTCCTGTCTTCCCTTCATCTCTGCTCTCTGCTTTTCCTGCTCCGCCAACCACTTCTGCGAAACCAACTTTCCTCAAGACCTTTGTTACTCTTATCCTTACCTCTTCGCCTTCCTTTGTGTTAGGCACAAACAAGACAAAGCCGTCTTTCTTTGCGATGCCGTCGCCTTTTTCACCGACAGCCTCTATTTTCACGTTCAGTTCGTCGCCGACCTTTACAGGCACAAAACTTCTTTCAGGTCTGTTAAATCCGCCTTCTCCACTGTACATTTCTTATTTCACCTTTCTAAACAATTACAATCTGCACAAAAAGTGCATGAGAACATAAAATCAGCCTGGATTTATAAATCTAATGATAAAAATTAAGAAAAAATAATAAAAAATATCATCATTTAATATCCTTTAGGCCACCCTCTTCTACAAAGAATGTGCACTCCCCGTCAGCAAGATTCGGGCTGTCAATAAGCTTTGCAACCCTGCTTCCCTTTTTGCCTTTCCTAAGATAAACCCTGAATGTTGAGGCATGCGCCACGATGTGGCCGCCAATAGCCTGTGTAGGGTCCCCAAAGAATGTGTCTGGCTTTGCCATCACCTGGTTTGTGACATACACACATATGTTATTCATGTCTGCAAGCTTCAGCAGGGTATGCATGTGCTTGTTAAGCTTCTGCTGCCTTTCTGCCAAAGTGCCTCTGCCTATGAATTCTGCCCTGAAATGAGCAGTCAAGGAATCAACGATAAGGACTTTGACATTGAGTTTGTCATTCTTTATCAGGTCCTCCACTTTTTCTGCAAGAAGCATCTGATGGTCTGAGTTATATGCCTTTGCAACCTTGATGTTTGAAAGGGCCTTCTGCGGATCAACACCAGCGCCTTCTGCAAGCTGCTTTATCCTCTCTGGCCTGAATGTGTTTTCAGTATCAATATAGACGGCAACTGCTGTTGGATCATCTTTCTGGCAGTTGACAGCAAGAAGATGGGCAATCTGGGTCTTTCCTGACCCGAACTCTCCAAAACATTCCACAATCGCAGATGTTTCAAAGCCTCCTCCAAGAAGCTCATCAAATGATTTGCTGCCTGTCTTCAGCTTGATCACTCTCTCCCTCCTTTTCAGGAGCTCATCTCCTGACTCAAAACCCATCTCAAGACTGTCTCTTGCAGCATTGATCATCTTTCTGGCGACCTGCTCAGATATCCCTGTGGCCTCAATTATCTCTCCTGGAGAGGCGACTGCTATTGCTATGAGGTCATTGAAACCAGCTTCCTTAAGCTTTTGGGCTGTAGCTGCGCCAACTCCCGGAAGGTCCTCTAATCCTGCCTTCTTCATCACATCCTCTGATGCTTTTACCTGGATGATGTCCTCTTCTTTATCATTCTTCATTTCATCCTCTTCCATATTCTCTTCCACAATCTTCTGTTTATTAACCATAATTATCACCTTTATATTAATTTTTTGGAGAGATCATGCGACCTCTCCTGCTGTGCCCTGTTCTTTCAGAACAAGGTACTCATAGGCCTTCTGAAGCACTACAACTGCTTTTGGCAGGTCATTTATTCTCATAGAACTCGTGGTCTGCCATGTGTTGCTCTTCTTATCCATGTAGTTTCGCTCTATGGATATGCTTCTGTACTCTGTTTTCTGGCCATCATCCTTCTGGCCAGTATTCTTCCAGACTGTCGCGTTTACCGCTCCAGCTCTGAATTTCGCTTCTGGCATGTTCTTTGCCATGCCTGTATTTTTCATGTTTTGTGGGGTTGCCATTGCAACCACCTCCTTGCTTTCGCATTTTGTTTCAACCCTGTTTTGAGCTCTCCTTTGCAGGATGCTCCAGGGCGGAGTAATATGTTCAGCCGCTGTTGTGTTTAAATACCTCACCTCAGCATGTCTAGTGTCCAGTGATTGTTGATATTCTCTGAGAACCAATTATAATGCTGAATCAGGCCTTACCGAAAGAACAACATATGTCCAGTGTGGTTTTATTGGATTCTAGTAAACGCTAAACAGCTTCCAAAGACTCACTGCCAGAATAATAACAAGGAATACATACTCAGTAATCCTTCCTGTCTTGATAAATCCACTGACCCTGAATTTTGAGATCGGATGGAAAGGCATGATGCCCTCTTTTGTTATGGAGTCTGTTACAACATGCGAAAGATATCCTGCTGTGATTGCGAAAATGTAAACTCCCACTGAAGCGCTATCTATGTAGTGCAGCAGAAGGAGGTAAAGCAGCAGAACCGCAAACAGGCTGTGGAAAAAGCCCCTGTGCTCAAAAAGAAATCCAACCACTTTTATCTTGCTGCCGATCTTTGACTCAGGATGGTCTATATCCGGAAGAGCAGCACCCAGCAGCATGAGGAAGATGAACAGTATCTGGTTGACTGGATTCAATATCTGAAGAAGGAAAAGCCCAATCAGGAATCCCACTGCAATATGGGTTCTGAACATCATTTTATTGGATCTTCAGAGGAGACAGGATCCTCTATATTGAACATAGGCTCTCTGGCAATCCCTGCCCCTTCTTTGGCTGATTGTTTCATTGCCTCAAGCCTTTTTATCTCTTCTTCTGGATCTGGGTCAGCAAACACAAGCTGCGCCACAAATTCAACCCTGTCAAACATCACGTTCTTGTTGACCCTTCCCACAATCTTTATCTGTTTTCCTAGCAGGTCATGCTTTACCTCTTCAAACTTATCTGGAGAGCTCCTGAACCCTACAATCTCTGACTCTGTCTTTCCAAGAAGCCTCTCAACCTGTTTTCTGAAGAAAGCTGTTCTTATGTTGCCTGTCCCATCATCAATGACTAGGTTGAATACATAGGAATATGTAGGAGTCACTGTGCCATGCTGCGAGCATATTGCAGAGCTGTCCTTTGGAAGCGTCTTTTTGCCGCATTCAGGGCACACATCAAAGAACTTGATGTCATATGTCTGGACAATTGTCCCAAGGATCTCCACATCCTGCATGTCCTCCACAAGCTCCTTTATGTTCTTTCTTGTGGAAGTTATCCTTTTGACCTCGCCGACCTCTTCTCCTTCTGGATTTAGCTCAAGGACGCCCTGGTCGCCAAGATGAAGCTCTTTTCTTCCCCTGTTATCCTTCACATAGGCTGATTTTATTTTAATGACCTTATTGGCCTCAAGATCACTAAGCTTGTCTGCCTGGGAGCCCCAAAGAACAACCCTTATTGTCCCTGTCTCATCGCCGACTATGAAAGAGCCAACCTTTCCGGCCCTTGTCTCTGTCTGGAATTCCCTGACCTCAAAGACCTGCTGCACCTTGCCCACAATCTCCACATTCCTCATTCCTGCGAGAATATTCCTTATCTTAAGCCTTCCAGAAGCCTGCTCAAAAAGCTTTATCCCAAGCTCATTGGCTATGATGTGGGCTGCTCCCTCCTTTGATATAAGCCCAGAAAGCTTGTCAATCTTTGCCTTTATCTTAGAATCAAGCTCATCATCTGTGATCTTCGCATGCTCTTTTATCTTGTCCCTGACAGCATCATATGGAACTTTTATCATTCAAAATCCCCCTCTAGAATCTGTTTTAATCCACCATTTATATAGTTTTTGTATTGGATCCTTCCCCCTTCCCAAAATATATCACCTCTTGATCTTATTTTATGTCAGGTGGTTCCCTTGAGACAGGATCCTCTTCTATAACTTCAGTAACCCCCTTGCATTCTGCTGTGCCATCTTCACCCACATAGCATTCTGACACATCCAAATCTTTCCACTGTTCTGGCGCTTTAAAATCCTCTCTTGAGGCTATATGGTTGTTATTTGCGTCAACTGCTGCAACAGCAGCATAATAATTCCTGCCTATTTCTGCTGGGAAAGCAGCTGATGTTGAAGTTTCAATGATGCAGCCAGCTCCGCACATGCTGAAGTCAGGCTCTGTTTCTGACAGATAAACCCAGTATTCCTTGAAGTCATCTAAATCAGATCCATCTTCATTCTTTTCAGGCTGTTTCCAGAATAATGTTATCTGGTCTGCACTTGATGTTATCTGTGCCATAAACCCAAAACTCTGGCTTTCAGCCTCAATACCTACAGTGCCTGGCGCAAGATCATCTACTGACATCGCTGCAACCTCTTTGAAAGGCCCCTTGTTCCCGCCAGTGTCTACAGCCCCCACAGCAAAATAATACTGCTGGTTGTCTGTTATCCTTATATCTCCGCAAAAGCTTGCCTGGACTTTTATATGCTCCCTGCCATTTGCACCTATCTTTTGAGGAATCTTAATTCCAGCTACAATAGGCTCTCCGTCATCCTTCTCAAACTCTGTCTGGCTACAATATAATAAGTAATGGTTTATATCAGGAACAACAACTCCATTCTCATTTGGAGCATCAAACTCAAGTATTATGCTTGCCTCTGCCTTTTGCTTGTCCTCTGCCTTCAGGCCCTGGACAGCTGGAGGAGGAATTGAGTCAGGGAATTCTATGGCGAACTTGTACTCGAGACTCTTATATTCTGTCTTTTTCTTAGTAGGGTCATAATAAGGGAGTCTGTTCTCTGACTTTACACAGAACTTATACTCTCTCTTCTGTATGCTGCATGCCCTGGTCTTTGGGACATTCTCTTCAAGGTAACTGCTTTTTCCTTCTTTTCTCAAATAGAATTTTCCCTTTCCATCCTCAATTGCGAACTTGCTGCTTTCTCCTATCTCATTGTCAAATTCATAAATAAGCGAGCCCTCT
>DATDWE010000026.1:0-9194 GCA_035289765.1 Candidatus Nanoarchaeia archaeon | reverse complement strand
TGGCACAGTGCGAGGGTAGCAAAGCCTGGTCAAATGCGCAGGACTCAGAATAAAGCTGCGGTGCGACACTTAAGACCGGCTTCAGGTGAGATATCCTGTTCCTTAGTGGATTCGGGGGTTCGAATCCCCTCCCTCGCATTTATTTCTAGGAGATTATTTCTGACTACGCCGCCCTCCTGGCAGCAGACGGCCATGCTCACTACGTTCGCATGTCCTACTCGGCATCCCGTAGGGAGCAACCCCTGCCTCGCCTGCGCCAGGGCGGCGTTTTGCTATCCCTACCGTTTCAAGGCATCACATCCACCCTCGCCACGTCATATCTGCATAGAACCGGGCGAGGCTAGGAAAAAGCACAATAATCAAGAAATTATTCAAATCCAAACATCTCTTACAGAATTAATCAAGCTGCTTTGCTTTTTACTTCTGCATTCCTCTGCATCTGCTCTCTCATGTAATCTCCTGCTGCTTTGAAAAGCAGGTAAGTGGGCTCAAAGATGCCTTCTGTTGTGGCAAGCAGTGCCCTGTCTGGCCTCTGGACATTGTGATGCAGCCTCTCAAAGTGCGGGAAGAGCACAAGATTGTTTGCCCATGCGAATCCTGCAATGTTGTCAACAGATCCGTTTGGATTGTACCTGTCTCCTCTTGATGATTCCTCAAGGCTGCAGATGCGGCCCTGAGTGTATGTGAGCGCGACAAGATTCTCCTCATGCGCTGTCTCCAGATGGCCTGAAGGCACTATTATCCTTCCTTCTCCATGTGATATCGGCGCAAAGATTGGACCCTTGTAATGTTTAAGATACTTAAGCCATACGCTGTTATTGCCATGATTGATTTTCATGTCCCAGCACTGTGTCTCGTGCTTTCCAGAGTCATTGAATGTTGTTCCTACCTGGATAGGGAACAAGTCCAGCTTTGCCATTATCTGCAATGAGTTGCACACGCTGTATATCGGGAAGCGCGGATCCTCAAGCTTCTCTCTCAGCTGTTCATAGATCCCTGTCCTTGAATGCTTTATCCTGTTGGCAAGCGACTGGCCGGCTCCAAGATGGTCGCCCATAGCAAATCCGCCAGCAAGGCCCATACCTTGGTACCAATCCAGTATATGCGGATTGCTTATCAGGTCATTCCATAATATCAGATCAACCTGGGCTCCTGCAAATCTCTCAAAGACATACTTCAGCTCTCTCTCAGAGTTTATCCCAAGCCCTGTCGGGATTATGACTCTTGGCATTTTTACTGCAGGATGTTCAGGGACTATCACCTTGTTCTCAATCACCTCTATCCTGCTTCTTGCTGATTTATGATCAGTCTTGTGATATGCTGAGAGCATGTCAGTTATTGGCTCTGAAAGCAGCTCTTTTCCTTCATATTGCATCTCTAGCCTGTCTCCTGCCACCTCGCCGATCCTGCTGAACTTTCCTGCAAACAGCTTCTCAAATCTCTCCTTGTTCTCTCTCTTGACTGTCACAACAAACCTTCCCTCTGTCTCCCCATACATCAGCTCATGCAGCTCCATCTCTTCTGCTGTGTGGACTGCGTCAAGATCCATTTTTATTCCGAGCTCTCCTGCCATTGCAGTGTCTTTCACTGCGTTCGCAAGGCCGCCTGCCTCGACATATTTTGCTGACTGGAGCAGCCTGTCCTTGTTTGCGATATTCATCCTGTCAAAAGTGTCAAATACATCATCAATGCTTTCATCACTGACCTGGCCCACATGGAATTCTATCCCTGCCCTCTCTCCATACATGTTGACGAATTCAGAGCCTCCCATGTCTGCCTTTGTCCTTGAGCCCACAACATATACAATGTCTCCTTCCTGTTTTGCGTCAATCGTAACAAGGTCATTAACATCATCAATCTTGGCAAGAGTCGTCATGAGTATTGTCGGGAACACACCCTTCTTCACAGCATTCCCGTCCTTATCATAGATCAAAGCCTGGTTGTACATTGAATCCTTGCCTGATATCACTGGAATCAAACATCCTTCAATGACCTTTGACACTCCTCTGAATCCCTCAATCAGCATCTGCTGGTATTTTCCGTCATCAGAGCTCTGCCACAATGCCTGGTCTGTGGCAACCATGTGGTCAAGCCTTCCTCCCATTGCCACGTTGTTTCCTATTGACCTCAGGAATGCATTCTTTCCCATCTTCTCAGAATCAATATAAGTCTGCCTCTCTGTATGGCCATATGACTGGATAAGGCCTTCTTTTGAGCCTGTCTCTGGCGTTATGCAGCTTGCCCTTGAGGTGACCCTTCCTCTTCCCTGGATGCAGTGCTGCACAGCAAGGCCCTGCACTGTGCTGTCCATCTTGTCTGTGAACGGTGCAACAGAGCTGAGGTTAGGCCTCTCGAGCATCTCCAAGAATTCTGACCTCATATAACTCTTGATATCCTCTTCTATCTTATCTTCATCTCCAGAAACATAATCCATCCATCTCAGGTTTATTGCCTCTTCCAGCTTTATCTCAAGCTCTGCTTGCTCTTCTCCAGAAAGCCTGTACTCCTCAGGATGCAATGACCTCTTTGGATAGCCATTGTGGATGAAATCCATGTCAAGGTTGACGACTTCATCTCCATTGTACTGTATGACTGCCCTGCCTGAATCAGTGAACTTTCCTATGACAGAGAACTCAACCTCATGCCTGTCAAATATCTCCTGTATCTCTTTCAGGTGTCTTGGATCAAAAGCAATGGCCATCCTCTCCTGCGATTCATTCATCAGAATCTCTGTTGCAGTCATTCCAGGATATTTTATGAGCAGCTTGTCAAGGTCTGCCTCAAGGCCGTTTGTCTCTTCTGCCATCTCAAGAGCTGCGCATGACACTCCACCTGCGCCGAGGTCTGTGATGTACTTGATGTATCCCCTGTTACGCAGCTCAAGGATCGCATCAGCAAGCTTTTTCTGGGTATAGGCATCTCCGACCTGCACAGCTCCCATTGGCGAGCCTGAATGAAGGCCTTCTGATGAGAATGTCGCGCCATGTATTCCGTCTCTTCCTGCTCTTCCTCCTGCAATGAGCAGATGGTCTCCGACATCAATATGCTTCTCCCACGAATTCTCTCCATTGATCTCCAATGGCATCTTTCCTATTGTCCCTACGCCAACAATGGGCTTGCCGTAATACCTGTCATGATAGACCACATTTGCCTGGTTGAGCGCAATGCCTGACTGGTTTGCTCCGTCCTGCACTCCTTTGTTTACTCCGCCATAGATCTGCTTTGGATTGAGGAGAAGCTCTTCAAGAGTGAAGTGCTCAGAGCCGTCCTCAGCAGCCACTTTTCTTTTCCAGTATCTCCTGCTATCCCCGGGATGGCCGAAATAATAGAAGAGGAAGTTTGAGATGTTCTCTCCGCCTTTTCCTGTGCCCATGGGATCCCTGTTCACTCCTACAATGCCTGTTATGGCGCCTCCATAAGGGTCAAGCGCAGAAGGAGAGTTATGCGTCTCATTCTTTATCAGGATCGCAATCCTGTCATTGAACTTGAAGACTCCTGAATTATCCTTGTAGATTGATAATCCTAAATCTGGCCTTCCTTTGTATTTCGGCCTTTTCTCCAGAACCCTTAAAGTGGGCTGTTTGATGTAAAGATCAAAGATTCCTTTCTCTGACCCAGGGATTGCAGCATTGAACAATGAGTGCCTGCAGTGCTCGCTCCACATCTGGGCAAGGACCTCAAGCTCGGTGTCAGTGAGGATTCCTTTATTCCTTCCTGGCACTTCATTCTTCTCGCCCATTGAATATTTCTGTATCTCAAGCATGTAATCAAGAGCCAATGATAACGGGCCTCCGCGAATGGCATCCTTGTCCTTCTCGCTCATGCCTTCAGTCACATAATCGAGATTCAGCGTGCCTTTCTTTCCTGTCTTCACAAGCTCTTTCTCATCCATGCTTCCCACATCAACAGGAAACACATTCGGCCTTTCAGGAAGATGGACAGGATGAATCACCCTCTCAAAACCTCCTTTTTCCTTGAATTCCTCTCTTTTCAGTATCTTGATGTCATGCAGCAATGGGTTTGATGCTACACGCTCAAGCAGGTCCTTCAGATCCTGATTGAACTCTCCCCTGACATAGTGCACAGCAGAGGTATAGACTTCGCCTCCTTCAACTCCAATCAGCCCTAAGTCTTTCTTCAGGACCCTTGCTGCATTGTCTGTCACGCCAGGCTTGTAATCTATCTTAATCGCAAAATCCCATGAATCATCATCAGCCACAGGCAATGGCTCATTGAGATGCGCTTCCTGCGTCACATGGTGGTGCACAAGATCTCCGACCCTTACAAGCTCATCATCTGAAACATCTTTTCCTGCAATTGTGTAGAACTGTGTGCTGAATGCCCTTGCATTCTCTATGCCGATATCCCTCAAAGCAATCTCAAGCGCAGAAAGAGTCTCTGATTCTGGAAGCGGTTTTGCAGCAACCTCAATAGTGCTTATATTCTTTATATCATCTTCTGTTGCTGCAGTTGCCGAGACTATAGATATCCCCTCAAACTTTTTCCAGAGTATACTCGACAGTAATATAAACCTTGTGATTGTGCGGTGCAACTGATATGGGACAAACTGCTTATTTTCAATAATATTTTTATATAACAAGAAAATTCTATGCTTATGAAGCTCGGAATTGCAGCAAAATCATTCATCCTGAATGATAAAAAGGAACTTCTTCTCATAAAGAGGTCAGAGAACGATGTTCACAAGCCAGGGGCATGGGAGGTACCTGGAGGCAGGCTCAGCCGCGGAGAGGATTTTGCCATTGGCCTCAGAAGGGAGACCAGGGAGGAGACAGGGCTTGATATTGAGGTTATAAGCCCTATAAAGGTCCACAGTTTCGCAAGAGAGGATGGCGAGAAGATAACCATGACCACATTCCTCTGCAGGCTTGCATCAGCAAACCAGCAGGTCATGCTGAGCAAGGAGCATTCAGAATACTGCTGGCTGGGGATTGAGAGCGCGCTTTCAAGGATCGTGGGTGATTTCCACGAGGATATCCTGATACTCAAGAAGAATTTCATGATAAAATAATCAATAGATTTAAAAATAACCCTATTAAAAGAGCTGTTTATGAAAAAAGAGATACATGAGCCAGCCCACTTCTCAAGAAAAGACTTCTTTAAGGCGCTGTTCGGCTCTTTTGTCATTGGCCTTACATTCCTGTTCAAGGGATCCCTTGTGAGCTATGCAATAAAGATGGGATGGTACAATGTTATCCTTGTCTTATTCACCACTTTCCTTGTAGTTTCGCTTGAGATCTATGCGCTGAGCTACAAGTTTGTTGTGCACAGGAAAGAGAGGCCTTTCTATGAATTCTGGTCAAAGAGGTTCTTTGCGATAACAATATCCACTTTCATCGCAATCTATTTCAGCATCTACATCTATGGCATCAACAGCTTCCTGACGCAAATCGAGATATTGAAGGTAACATCTGCAGTATTCATGCCTGCTGCAATAACAGGCGCAGCAGTTGAAGTGCTCAAAGAATTCTGATGACATAATATTCCAGACACTTTATTTGTTGATTTCAGAACCAGACTTAATCAAAGGATGATCTTCCCTATCTCTGACGAGCAGTAAGGGCATGCCTGCGGCCTTCTAGCTGCCCTGTCATAGATGAAATTATACTTGCATTTTGGGCACTGGTATTTCACCCTTGAATCATCAACCCTCTCAACCTTCACAGAAGTCTTCATCTTCATCTTGTGCATCCTTTCAAGATAATCATCCTCTTTGTCCCATCCAGCAGGCTTCTCTTTCTCCTGCGCTTTCTGCTTCTTTCTATCCTCTTCCATCTTCTTTACTTCAGCATGCACCATCTCGGACGTCTTCCTCTCCTTGACGCAGAGCGGGCAGACCATCATCCTGTAGACATGGTCCAAGGCAAACTCATTAGACATAGCTCTCCGTCCGCACTTCTTGCAGATGACTTTTATTCCCTCTTCTTTTGCCATAATTGGCTTTTTATAGCAACATATATTTAAATTTGATGATTTTTTAGGTGATATATCGCTGAAAAATGGCTGATAAATGTTAAAGCCTTTCCTTATGCCTTATGGCAGCATAACATTTAAAAAAGGGCACAATCTCTTTGTCTGTATGCCCTGGTAGCTCAGCCGGTGGAGCACGCCCTTGGTATGGACAGCAAAATCATAGCAAGATCCCAGAGAGGGCGAGGTCGCGAGTTCAAATCTCGCCCAGGGCTTATGGGACTCCGGTTGCGCAGCAACTAGGAGTCGCATTTTGCACCCGAGGGTTGCGTAACACGCTCGTTCCAAATCTCGCCCAGGGCTTATATGACTCTGAGAGGAACTGTTATTTCTGTCTGCAGTGATTATCATAAAATGTATCAAGTGATTTCTTACAGACGCCGCCCTCCTGACAGCAGATGGTCAAATCTCGCTACGCTCGATTTGCCCTACTCGGGTTTCCCGTAGGGAGCAACCCCTCCCTCGTCTGCGTCAGGGCGGCGTCTGCTGTTACACATCATCATCACCGCCCCGCGTGTTATAAGTAATCCAAGTGCAAATATCAAAGTTATCATTCTCAAGTAAAATATTTAAACAACTGCCAACTTTCTGTCTGCTGTGGGGAAGATGAAAGGAAAAATTTTGCTTGTTTCATTGCTCTTGCTTAGCCTGCTCCCTATGCTTGTCCATGCTCAGGGAAAGGATGCGAATGTGAGCGTCAGCGTAGTGAAGATGGATAGTGCAACCCCCTTGCTGACAATAATAATCCTCGCTGCAATCTTCATAATCCTCCTTGTTGTTGTGATGTATCTCCTGAAATACATCGTGAGAGAGCAGAGGAAAAAGAGGGCTCTGAAAGAGAAGCTCGGGATCGATGTGCATGAAAAGGAATACAAAGAAGAGCACAGAGAAGATGATTCTGAGCTGTCAATGGACGCAGAGGTTGACAAGTACCTGAAGGAAGATGAGAAGATTGTCGTCAACATACTCAGGCAGAGAGGGGGAGTCACATCGCAGTCAACGCTCAGGATAGCAGGCAACTTCTCAAAAGCCACGCTGAGCAGGCTGCTGAAGGAGCTGGAGCAAAGGAACATAATCAAGAAAGAGCAGAGAGGCAAGAAGAACCTTGTTATCCTGAAGTGAGCGGCGCTTAATCTCGATTATCATGTAACTACTACTGCATACTAAAAGAATAGAAAGTTTTATATAATCAATATGTTTTAGTGATTGAAATGGGTGGCGAAGACAATACTCCTAAATATGCCGGAAGAATAATCCCTCTAATTGACCCTGCGTACAAGGCAGAGGACCTTTTTGCACTTGATCCAGAGGGCATAGGCATAGATGCCTTTACTCATTCTATCAGGCTTCTGGCTGAAGTCACAAAAAAGATCCAGAGCCATATCAAGAGATATGGTGTTGATGCATTCAGTGCAACAGAACCTGATGCTGTAGTAGAGAATATAAGGAAAGATTATGACATCAACAAGCTTAGAAGCTCTTTCCAGTCTGATATAGCAGAGAACATGAAACATGTTCTTGGCAGCGATAAATTAAGCCTGAAAGACAACTTCATGAATCTCATCAAATACCAGGTTGGAGATAATGTTTATGACAGCCTTTATGATGCATTTGAGGCAGCAAAAAAAGAAGATGAAAAGGCAAAAGGATGCCTCTATAACCTCCTCAAGGCAGCAGGCCTCACAATAGTCATCGGAACTGCTTACCTAGCAGGCAATCTTGGCATATTGGGTGACAAGGTTGATGATGCTATCTCAAAGTACTTTCCAAACAGCAGGCCGACTCTGACAGTAAAAGAAACAGTGAAAGAGCCATGCCCTCCGCTTACTGATGATGAGCTTGTTAGAATGGTGCAGGAGCTCATACAAGAGAACCCAGTGCCAAAGGAAGGAATCATAATCAAGATCAATGACTGCATAGACCTCGTACCTTACGGTGCTGCAACAGATGAAACTGACATCTTATGCACAGGAAAACTTGTTCCAGAGGTCAAGCCTGAGGAGCCTGTTCCTCCAGTCAATCCTGAGCTTGAATTAACGCCAGGAAACCCGACAACCCCTGAAGAGACTGTTCCTAGGAAGCATCCAGGAAAGCATAAACCAGAGGAAGTGGGCTCTCAAGAGCCAGGAGTTCCAGAGCCTCTCATACATGAAGATTCTTCAGTGCCTCAGATACTTGTCCCAAAACCAGAAGACACAAACCAATAATGGGCTTCTTTCATTGAGATAAGACTAAGTATGCCTTCTTTTTGGATAATGATAAGGAATACCAGTTATTTCTGGTGGCAGGCTGCTGTGGAACAATATGGAACAGAAAAACACTGCAATGGAACAATAACTCAGCTTAATCTCCATTGTTCCGCAAATAAGTTATTTTAATATGGCCTGCCCAATGAGCTGAATGGCAGCCAAAAGAGCATCCAGAGATAATTCACTACTTGGATATACTAACAAAACCAAAACATTTATATACATGTCACGTATTCCATGCTCTACAAAAGGGCGTGGTCTATCATTATATTTATTGCAGTAAACTTTAAGCTAGTTTAAAGGTGAATATATGAGTTTAGAGGGGGATGTTGGAAAAAGCAAGATATCTTCTAGTATACTATCCATTGTTGGTGCTGGAGCAGCTTATCTTATTCTTAATATCTTCTCTCCGTCAACAGCTCTTGCTTCTGAGACTGCTGCAAGGAAAGTGAATGGAGTCCCTGTCTGCTCTTTTGTGAGCAAGGACCTGAACCAGGACCTTCTCAATTATCTCAATGGCCTTGCCTTTGACCCTTCAAAGAACGGAAATCAGACAATAAAAGAGGCTGTCACATTATTCGCAAACAAGTTCTATGCAAAGCAGTCTGACAGAGACGCATTCCTCAATGGCTATGGAAACACGCCAGGAGCATTTGGTTATCTCACAGATGTTATCGGAGTTGACATTGACAAGAAAATAGATGATTTAGTCAATACACCATGCTCAGTTCCTCTCGTTACTCCTGTGGAGCCATTCACTGCAGCAAGGGTTCCTCCAAAGTATGTGCCTGCGCTCAATCCAGATGCTGTGGATCATGATGGTGACGGCTACACTCTAGCAGGAGGAGACTGCAATGACAATAACAAGAAAATAAACCCAAAAGCAGAAGAGATCCTTGGAAATAACATTGATGAAAACTGCGATGGAGCTGATGGATTCGTAGTGCCTGCAGCAGA
>DATDWE010000025.1:0-6799 GCA_035289765.1 Candidatus Nanoarchaeia archaeon | reverse complement strand
AAATCTGCCTTCTTTCTTCACGTTTCTGGCCTCTTCTATCTTTGATTTTACAACAGGCATTCAACCACCAATCTTAGATATGAAAATCTATTCTTGGTTTATATACTTTTCGGTTATTTATAATGCCTAAGAAAATCAGATGATATCAAGGCTATCTCTGATGATATCCTTCACAAAGTTGACATCTTTCTGCTCTACAATGCCCCTCATCTCTGCTCTTGCGGCTGCCTTTGCCATCCTCACAAAGCCTGTAACGATCCTTGGAGAGATCTCGACAAGATACCTGCTTTCATTCTTCTTGAGGTCAGCCACAAAATCAACAATCTGGTGCTCCATGCTTGAAGGAACAACGACGTTTATCCCTTCTGACTGCCTGATGTACTCCCTTATGAACAGGACATCATCCTTGTTTATCTCTTTTTTCTCGTCCTTTATTATGCTCCTCGCTATCCTCCTGAACTCATCAACATCAGGGTTCATGACAAGGAAGACCATGTGGAATCTTGACAACAGCGCTGAATCAAAAGGGATCTGCTTCTTCAGCTCAGCAATGTCTCTTCCCTGGAACTTGTCTTTTTTTGGGTTTGCTGTCGCAAGCACTGATATGCGGGCGCTGAACTTGTGGTGCTTGCCCCCCTTGTCGTAGGTTATGAACCCCTTTTCCATTGCATTGTACAATGACGCCATGTCATCCTTCTTCATAAGATTGAGCTCATCAATGCATGCCAGCCCTCCGTCTGCCATTGGAAGAAGACCCGGCATGATGTCCTTTCCCTGTATCGTGACTGAAAGGCCTGCTGATGAGGTTCCGGAACCCAGCCCGAAAGATGAGACTGGATAAAGCTCAGATGCTGATCTGATTATCTCCGTCTTGCCTGTGCCTGGATCCCCCAACAGGAGGATGTGAAGCTTGTCAAGCGCGAAAAGCTGCAGAAGGACAGCTTTTTTCACGCTGTCAAAGCCCACTATGTGCGGAGCAATGACGCTCTTTATCCTGTCTACGGCCTTTTTTGAGAAATCATGGAAGAGCTTCTTGTTGATCTGCTGCTTCAGGCGCTTGTTGAGCCTTGCAGCATATTCCTCAAGCTCTTTATCCTCTGCATTCAGCAGAGAATAGCTGCTCTCAGCAATGCTGACTGTGTAAGGCTTGAAGGATATCTTCCCCTGTTTTATCAGGCCCTTTAATTGATTTATATCACCCTTATCAAGAAACATTGAGATTGTCTCAATCCCTGCGCTCTCCTCAGGAGAAAGTGACTTCAGCAGCTTCAGTGTGTCAACAAAACGCCCCATGGCAGTCAAATAAGCAAATGTATTATTTAAAGATTGTTGTGATGCATGTCAAGAACAAACAGTTAAGGGCAAACTATTTAAATAAAAACAGGATTTGGGCACATAATGGAAGATGTTGTAAAAAAAGACATTCTGACTGTTCTCAGGGAGGTTGTCATACTCCTGGAAGATGAGGAGTATTCTGAGATAAAGGAGCTCAGCAACCACACAATCCACAATGCATCCATATTCCAGGACAAGGACTCTGTTGCAGCTGCCGTGATAATCTATTCAATCTCAAAGATAATGGAAAGGTCCACTGAAAAAAGGGAAAAGATAGGGGAAAGTATCGTCAAGGTGCTGAAGGATGCCATAACCCTTCTTGAGAAAGACAGTGTTGAGGAGTACAGGGATTCCACAAAGAGTGTATTGAAGATAATCTCAGAGACAGATGAGAGGCTCCAGATGTTCATAGAGGAAGTGATAAGGCAGGCTGAGATAAAGAAAGGATCTAAATTATACGAGCATGGCATATCTGCAGCCCACGCTGCCGAGATATTGGGAGTCTCGCAATGGGAGATAATGAATTATATCGGAAAGACAACGCTCACTGAAGAGGCTGCAGTTGATGTCGGGAAAAGGCTGGATTTCGCGAGAAAACTCTTTGGGAGCTGAGATTCATGGTGAAATCAATAGCATTTGACACAGGGCCGATCATCAGCTTGGCTACCAATAACCTGCTCTGGATACTTGAGCCTTTAAGAAAGGACTTTGAAGGGGATTTCCTGATGCCTGATAGCGTCAGAAAAGAGCTTATTGACAACCCCATGAAAGGGAAGAGGTTCAAGTTTGAGGCAATGCAGGTGCTTTCATTCGTGAACAGGGGAATCCTAAAGACTGTTGAGATGCCGCAGGTGAAATCCGAGGCAGCCAAGCTTCTTGAGACAGCGAACAATGTATTCAGCGCCAAAGGAAAATGGATCCAGCTTGTGCATCCTGCAGAGATCGAGGCTGTTGCGCTTGCCCTTTTCATGAAATCCTCTGCATTTGTCGTGGATGAGAGGACAACAAGGATGCTGATAGAATATCCTGAGAAGCTGAAGGAGATAATGGAGCACAGGCTGCACACAAAGATATCAGTTGACAGGCATAACCTGGATGAATTCAGGAAGAGGACCAGCAGCATAAGGATGATAAGGTCAACAGAGCTTGTCACCATAGCTTTTGAGAAAGGATTATTGGACCAGTACCTACCAAATATCCCAGAGCCTAAGAGGGAGCTGATGGACAGTCTCCTATGGGGCCTGAAGCTCAATGGCTGCTCAATATCAGAGAAAGAGATAAACAAGATAGTGAAGATTGAGACAAAAAACAAGTAGATTTATATATTAAAATATGATTCAATAAACAAAGGAGAGTGAGTGTTCATGTCAAGATTCAGGTTCACAAGGGAAGAAAGGCTCTTGAAGGGAAGGGAAGCTGCAACAGGCTGGGGCTCAACAAGAAAGATGACTGCCCTTGAGTTCGCTGCAATGAGAGAAAGAAGGGCCTTTGAGAAGAAAAAACTTGAAGAGGAGATGCTCAGGAAAAGAGAGGAAGAAGCAAGGAAGAGCATGGCTGCCAGCAAGCAGCTTGAGGCAAAGAGAATTGGTGGCATTGCTGGAATGCCCAGAAAGAGAAGCAAGTTCAAGATTCTTTTGTTCCTAATAATAATCGCAGCGCTGGTATATCTCTATCTGAAATATGTTATGAGAATTATAGATTGATGAGATTACCACTTCAAAGAAAAGATTTATATAGTAAATTAGACACTAGGTTCTTATGGCGCAGCAGATAAAAAGAAGTGAACTGGTTTCTGATTTGCGTGAAAGAATAAGGCAGGAGCATGAAGTGAATTACAAAGGAATTCTCGATACACTTTCAAGGATATACCTGATAACGCAGAGGCTGATGCAGGTCAGCGAAGAGGAGAAAGAGAAAGCCAAGGAGGTTGTCAGCAAAACATTCCGCGGAGCTTCCCTGAGGCAGACCATGCTGGCAGCATACAACAATTCTGTCAAGGAAATGCTGCTGATGAAGAACAAAGGAGCGGTTCTTAAATCACTCAATGAAACAAACGCAAGAATAAATGAGCTCAAAGAGAGATTTGCTGAAATCAGCGACAAGGAAGTTGAAGAGCTGCAGAGAACAGAGGAGCTGAATAAGATATTTGACGGCCCCTTGAAGTCCTACATTCAGTTATCTGACAGGATAATCAATGCAGAGAGTGAGATTGTAAAAGGCATTATCAGCAGGAAGGAAGCAGGAATCATAAAAAGAGCTGTTGTAGGGCATGAGATCAATGTGAAGAAAAGGTCCATCAAAACACTCGAAGGTTATATGGAAAGGGACAAGAATCTCACTGACCAGATAATTGAAGGATGCAGGAGCATTATTGATTCCATCAAGGGGGTGTATGGTGCCCTAGCTGATATGCAGAAGAATATAGCTACTATCAAGACATTGCTTAACCAACCCGAACCACCCCATCAAAGAATAATGGCCCTTATAGGCACAATATACAAGAATATAGAATCATATGAGCAGAATCTTGGAAGATTGTATAAAGAACTGAAGACTGTGTCAAAAAAAGCTGAGGAGATAAAAAGTAAGATAGAAGAAGCTGAGAAGACACCTGAATTAGAGGAGAAGTATTCAGCCAAGATAATAGACTTTGTTGAAAGGCTAAATCTGCCTAATTCATTGTGACTTAAAGAGACTTCTATGCAGAGCGCATGCTGCTTCTGCAATACATTCCTCAATCTCATTTATGCCTGCTTCAAAAGAGGGTGGATTGTTCAGGAACATTCCTTCAAGTTTTCTTAAGTATAATAGTTTATCAAGATTTCCCATATTTGACATCACTTCCCCAAGAGTCAATCCTCTTGTGTCCACACCAACTTTATCGCTGACTTCAGCGCCAAGATACTCTCCTGTCAGACCAATTGTTGTCAAGCTGCCAAGAAGCTGTCTTCCGCTATTATCTCCGGTTAAGTAACTTAGTGGAGAATCATAAGGTGTATGTGACGGAGCAACTTTCAGGCATATGCTTTTTGGGTCATGCGGAGATATTGACCGGACTTTGTTCTCTGGATCATCATTCATCTTCACAGAATAATGGTAGCCAACTATGCCAGAGCCATCTTTCTTTATTGGGCTAACCTGCAGAACCAGTTGGAATGAGGGCCTTAGAATCTCATGTTCCATTAGAGTTTTTATATGGCTTGGAAGCCAGTGACTGTCTATATCAGGTGTTCCAAGTGCAGCTTCCAGATATCCTTTCAGTTGATTGTAACGAACATGATTCTCTTCCATCCAAATCCCTCGAAAAGCAATAAACAGGGTGGTTAATCATATAGCATATATAAATATTTCTATTTTTTACTATCTATAAGTGATAAATGTACCAATAAGGCCTATAACCTAATAATATTTAAATAATAGGCTTCTATATCCTAAAGCGTAGGGGGTAAAAGACTGTGAAATTCGCTCATCTTGCTGACTGCCACATTGGCTCATGGAGAGACCAGAAACTGCGTGAAATAAGCCTGCAGGCTTTTGTAAAGGCCATTAATGAGTGCATAAAGCAGAATGTGGATTTTGTAGTAATCTCAGGAGACCTCTTTCACACTGCATTGCCTGCAATAGACAACCTAAAGTCAGTTGTGGAGAAGCTTAAGGAGCTTAAGGACAGGGGGATTCCAGTATATGGTGTTGCAGGCAGCCATGATTATTCTGCGTCCGGCAAGACAATGATAGATGTCCTTGAAAGGGCAGGCCTGTTCATCAATGTGTTCAAGGGAAAGGTTGAGGCAGAGCAGCTGAACCTTATGTTCACTGTTGACAGTAAGACAGGGGCAAAGCTCACAGGGATAAAAGGCAAGAAAGGCATGCTTGACAGAAAATATTATGAGCGCCTGAACAAGAGAAACATTGAAGCGGAGCAGGGATTCAAGATATTCCTTTTCCACACAGCCATTGATGAGCTGAAGCCAAAAGAGCTTGAGAAGATTGAATCGGCTCCCCTGTCATATCTTCCAAAAGGATTTGATTATTATGCCGGAGGCCATGTGCATTACATCTATCAGGAAAGGAAAGAAGGGTATGGGATGATATCATATCCAGGAGCATTGTTCCCTGCAAACTTCGCAGAGCTTGAGAAATACAGCAGAGGAGGGGTGTGCTTTGTTGAGAATGACGGAAAAGAGACAAGGATGCAGTGGGTTCCTGTCCAGATAAAGCCGACCCTGAACATAGGCATAGACTGCACAAACAAGAATCCCAAGCAGGTTGAGGATGAGATCAAGGAAAAGATAAAAGCAAAGGAGTTTATCAACACAATAGCCCTCATAAGGGTCAAGGGCGTCCTTTCCTCGGGAAAGCCGTCAGACATAAATTTCAAGGAGATATTTGAGATCCTGAAGCAGAGATCAGCCTACTTTGTGATGAAAAGCACTTCCCTTGTAACATCAAAGGAGTTCACAGAGATGAAAGTTGATGCAGACTCTGTCGAGGATGCAGAAGAAGTGGTCATCAAGAAGCACCTTGGCCAGAAGATGCTTCGTGGGCTTGCCCCTGACAAAGAAAAAGAGTTCGTACAAAATCTTATGGAAGTTCTGAGCGCAGAGAAAGATGAAGGAGAGAAGGTTGCTGACTTTGAGAGAAGGATTCTGGAGGATGCTGAGAAGATTGTTGAGATAAAATAAAAAATAAAATCATTTCTTTTTCTTCTGGAAATAGAACAGATACGCAATCGGCAGTATCCCTATTGTGTTGAAGATGAATATGCAGATGAACCATCCAAGCTGGTTCTGCCTTGCTGACTTCCACATGCCGATTCCCTTCCACACCATGTCCCATATACTGAGCAGTATCAAAACAGCTATGAACCACACCAGAAATGCTCCCTCTAATAATTCTATCATTCTCTCACCTCAATGATCTATCCATATGTTTCAAGATTTTCCTGCTCTTCATAGATGAATATGTCCTCGATGTTTGCATTGAATGCTCTTGCGATCCTGAAAGCAAGCTCAAGGTTGGGGGTGTATTTGCCTTTCTCTATTGAATGTATGGCCTGCCTTGAGACTCCTGTTTTCTTGGCGAGGTCATCCTGGCTCATGTTGTGCTCTGCCCTGAAGACTTTCAGTCTGTTCTTCATTTTGTCGTGTTTAGTTTACTTAATTGCAGGTATAAGTATATACTGTTATTTAAATGTTTTGGTGGTGTAACTTGAAGTTAACATAAATAAATTTATAGATTACAGAATTATTTAATCAGTTTCTTCAATAATTTATGCACTTCAGCAGGAGCAGCTTGGCCTTTTGTCTTTTTCATGACCTGGCCTATGAGGAAATGGAGCGATTTCTCATTGCCTGCCTTGTATTCCTCAACTGCTTTTGGATTGTCTTTTATGGCAGACTTGCATATCCCATCGAGCTCTGAGGCATCTGACATCACCCTCAACCCAAGGCTCTTCACATACTCC
>DATDWE010000024.1:0-5348 GCA_035289765.1 Candidatus Nanoarchaeia archaeon | reverse complement strand
CAGGGAGGTAATACAGAGCATAAACAACATTCCAATAAGAAATGAAGCTGACTATTATGGCTTTATGCAGAAGATTGAGCCAAACAGGACAATACTGCTAAAAACAAACAAAGACACTTACAGGCTTGAGACAAGAGAAGCAGTTCAGTTTATTGAACTGAATGAGACAGAAACAAATCTTGTTGAGCAGATAGTTCAGGTTAATAAGACCATAAACGGGACTTTAGTCACTGAAAACAAGACAATACAGAGCTATGTCGAGGTTCCAAAGAGAATAAGAAGTTCAGTGGGTGTGGAAGATATAGGCCTGAGTGTTTATGATGCCCCTAAGAGCAATATCAGGAAGGGCCTTGATCTGCAGGGCGGAACAAGAGTGCTTCTTGAGCCAGAGGAGAAGATAAGCTCCGAGGATATGGACATAATTCTCTCAAACATGAAAGAGAGGCTGAATGTTTACGGCCTGTCAGATGTTGTTGTAAAAGAGACAAAGGACTTGAGCGGAAACAGGTTTATTCTTGTTGAGATTGCAGGAGCAAATGAAGAAGAGGTGAAGGATCTCCTCGCGCAGCAGGGAAAATTTGAGGCAAATATAGGCAATGATACTGTTTTCAGGGGCGGCGGAGATATCACATATGTGTGCAGGAGCGCATCCTGTGCAGGAATTGACCCTTCAAGCGGCTGCGGAAAGTTCCAGGGCGGCTGGTCGTGCCAGTTCAGGTTTTCCATAACCCTAAGCCCGCAGGCTGCACAGAGGCAGGCTGACGTGACAAAGGACCTTGAAGTCATAACAGAAGGCAGCGAGCAATACCTCAGCAAGAAGATTGAACTGTACCTTGACAATTCCCTTGTGGACGAGCTGAACATAGGGTCTGACCTGAAAGGAAGGGCTGTCACAGACATCAGCATATCTGGCTCTGGCAGCGGCAATACAAGAGAGGAAGCCACCTTTGATTCATTAAAGAACATGAAGAGGCTCCAGACAATACTCATAACCGGTTCTCTGCCTGTCAAACTGAATATCGTGCAGACAGACGGCATCTCGCCAGTTCTTGGAAAAGAGTTTATCAAGAACGCAGTGATAATGGCCATTGCAGCCATGATTGTGATTGCACTCATCATCTTCATCAGATTCAGGAAACTGGAGATCTCAGTTCCCATCATATTCACAATGCTTGCAGAGATAATCCTGCTTCTTGGGTTTGCAGCCCTTGTAGGATGGAACCTTGACATAGCAGCTATTGCAGGAATAATTGTTTCAGCAGGAACCGGTGTTAATGACCAGATAATAATAACTGATGAGGTCCTGAAGGGAGAGGCTGATGTGACCTATAACTGGAAGCAGAAGATAAAGAAGGCTTTCTTTATCATAATCGGAGCATACCTGACACTGGTTGTCGCAATGGTGCCTCTGCTTTTTGCAGGTGCTGGCCTGCTGAAGGGATTTGCTTTCACAACAATAGTGGGAATAAGTGGAGGAGTCTTCCTCACAAGGCCTGCCTTTGCAGCGACAATAGAAATCCTGCTAAAGAAATGATTGAGTGAAAAAGATAAAATGAAGACATTTGTGATATCTCTTGGAGGGTCAATAATATTCCCTAGTAACAGAGGCCCTGATTCTGCATTTCTGAAGAGATTCAGGAAACTTATCCTTAGTGAAGCGAATAAAGGCAATAGATTTGTCATCATAACAGGAGGGGGGTTTGTCAACAGGCTGTACAACGAGGCACTTGGCAGGATCATAAGAACAGATGATGAAACCCTTGACCTGCTGGGTATTGCTGCAACAAGGATGAATGCTTTCTTTGTGAAATCGATGTTTCAAGAGCGAGCTTATGGGGATGTAATGGAGAATCCTACTAAGAAGATAAAGACTGATAAGAGGATAATAATAGGCTGCGGATGGAAGCCAGGCTGCTCGTCTGACAAGGATGCTGTGCTGGCTGCAAGGACATTCAGGGCAAAGAAGATTATCAATCTGACAAACATTGATTATGTCTACACAAAGGATCCCAGGAAGCATAAGGATGCAAGAAAGATCGGGAAGATGATGTGGAAGGACTTCAGGAAGATTGTTGGCGATAGATGGAGCCCAAAGCTTAATGCGCCATTTGACCCTATGGCAGCAAAGCTGGCTGAGAAGCTGAAATTGAAGGTCGTGATCGCAAAAGGAAATGATCTTGATAATCTAAAGAGGATATTGCAGGGAAAGGCGTTCAGAGGCACCACCATAGGATAGCAAAGGTATTAGGTATAGGATTGATAAACTTTAAATAAACCGGCATTATTGTACCCCCAAAAGAAGAGGTGTTATATGGTCATTAAAAGGCTCAGCATGGTAATGTTCCTTTTGGGAGCCCTTATTGCCATTCTTGGAGGTTCTTTCAGTTTCATTCCAGAGACAGAAACTATTACAATCATCACTCTCATAATCCTTGGCTCTTTTATAGGGATAATGAACATAAGCATGGAGGAGGAGAATGGGTTCCTTATTGCAGGGGGTGTATTCATAATAGCCTCTCTTGCGATCATAGACCTCTTGTCAAAGTTCCTGCTTCTGGATATCATTGCCAGGATACTCCATAATTTGATAATATTCCTTGCTCCTGCATGCATTGTGGTTGCGTTCAGGGTGATAGTTGAATATGCATCGCAATGCGAGTGGTCTCTCAAGAAAGAGGAGAAGGCCGCTGTGCAGATATACCGCGGGCTTACCCACAAGGAAAGATTGTGGGATGCCACAGTGCTGTTTGCCGTTGCTCTTGCATTCATCATCCTTGTCCTGCAGCTTTTCTTTAAGATTGACCAGTACCAGAGGATCATAGCAATCATTGACGGGATAATAATAGCAGTATTCTTTATTGATCTTATGATTCTTTACAGCAGAATCCATGATTTCAGGAGATTCCTGAAGACGAGCTGGCTGGATATCATTGCAGTGATTCCGCTTGGCCTTATTTTCAGGCTCACAAAGATTGTGAGGTTTGTCAGGATATTGGAGCGCATGTCAAAGGCCCAGAAAGCAGTCAAGATGAGCAGTGTGAATAGGCCTTCAAAGTTCTTTTCAGAAAGCTCAGAAAGGTTTGAAGAAAAAAAGAGAAGGAAATAACAAAGATCTGTCAATCTTCTTATTCAGGATATCCTTACCCTTGTCTCCTCAAGACGGACAAGCTTCTCCCAATCTGAGTCGACTTGCGCCTGTATCTCCTCTATCTCTTTTGGGAGGAGGTGCTTGAATCTCCCCTGCTTCATCAGGTATTCGCCGACAGGCAGCTCTTTTGACGGCCTGTTTGTTATTGTCACGATGCCGTTCTCAATCTCAAAAAGAGGGCTCACTCTTGTCTTGAATGCAAGCTTTGCTATCTCTATGCACAGGTTGCTTGGTATTCCCCAGCCAGGTATACAGGGGGAGAATATCTGCACATAGGAGACTCCTTCATGCTTCAAGGCCTTCTGCACTTTCTTTATCAGGTCATGGGGGAAAGCGACGCTCGCTGTCGCCACATAGCAGCCATGAGCAGCCATTATCATAGGCATGTTCTTCCTGATCTCTGTCTTTCCGTGCACCTTGCTTCCGGCAGGGGTTGTTGTTGTTGAGGCATATTTAGGCGTTGCTCCGCTCCTCTGGATGCCTGTATTGTGGACAACTATGCCGTCAGCAATGAAATTATGCTCTCCCTCCACCCTCAAATCTAATGTTGGCTCTTCTTTGACAAATCTTATGGATGTTACTCTTTCTGTGCTGAAATTCTCATTGTCTACCAAAAAATCCCTTTGTTTTGTTTGGGAAAGATACTTTGAAATGTCTGCATTTCTTTTTTTGCTGAAGCAAATATACCCATAAGTGGAATCTTCTAATAATTCCCTGTATACGCAAAATGTCCCTTTCTTCTTGGTCTGCTGGTGTATCTTACCAACCTGGTAGCCTATTGTCTGCAACAATAACCTTAATGTTCTCAATAGATCATAGCTTGCAGAGACGTATCTGCTGCTGTTTCCTATCTTATATCCATCAGAAGACATCAATCCCCTTACAAATGCCTCTTTTTCTGAGTCAGGCAATGTAAATATCCAGTCAGGAACAATCTTATTCTTTGCTCCCCTCCCAAAGCCCAATGAATCGATAAATCTTGCCAGATTGACTGAATATAGATAGATATAATTAGTATCCTTCTGAATTACGTTTTGTTTGAATAGTCTCTTATATAAATAGAGCAATCTCTTGCTTTCCTTTGTGTTCTTGGGGAGAGCAAATCCTATTTCTGCCCTCTGTGGCCTTACCCAACCATCACCAAGATAGAGGCCTAGGAATTCCATAAGAACATCAGAGCTTTTGCTTGGGAGTTTTAGGTTGTTGATCTTGTTGACCTTATAATCCCCTTTCTTAGAGACTTTTATTGGTTTAAACGCAAAGCTCTTCCCAGGTTTTATCTTTTTGAGGATCACAACTTCATCATTTTTCTTGAGTTCGCCTAACTCTTTCCATAAAAAATAAGGCTGCCTGCCTCTTCCATTTCTTTTTAGGACTAAAAATGGGTGATTTGAGGTGGCTTTTATTGAATGGTGCAGAGTGTTTAACTCGAATACCTCTTTCATCCCGTTGTCAAATATCCCTGTGCATCTCTTTAATACAAGATCTCCTGTCTTCTGGTCAAACGCATAAACATCCTCACCTAATTTAACATCAGTTATCCTTTTTAGCCCTTCTTTTGTCATTATGAGGGAATCCAAGCTCAAGCAGTTCATGTAAGCTCCATTGTCAAAGCAGACATATGCAAATGTATGCCCCCTCTCAGCAGCTCCGCTCAGTGCCTGAAGGCCGATGTCAAATGTTCCGCCGTCGCCTGCAAGAGCAAGAAGATTTATCTTTTTCCTTTTTTTCAGCTTGATGAGGGCTTTATCAATTCCTGAAGCTACGCTTGCAGCTGTCTCAAAAGCGCCATGGATCCATGGGACCCTCCATGATGTCTCTGGATATGGTGTTGAGAACACCTCAAGGCATCCTGTTGCATTGGAGACTATTGTGTTCTTACCTGCTGCTTTCATCACAAATCTGACTGCAAGCGACTGTCCGCATCCTGCGCATGCCCTGTGCCCGGGAGCAAACAGCTCCTCTGTGGATATGTTGTTTATCATCTTAAAGCAGCCACTCCTCCTTTGTATCCTTGCCGTTGATTGTGAGATTGAGGGCAGTCTCTATGTGCTGAGGCGTTATGTCGCGGCCTCCAAGGCCTGCTATGAATCCAGAGATTCTAACTTTCTCGTTGTACAATGCAGATTTCATGTCTGAAAACAGGGCTCCTTCATGGCCAAGGGATATGCTCCTGTCAATCACAGCAATGCCTTTAAGG
>DATDWE010000023.1:0-3438 GCA_035289765.1 Candidatus Nanoarchaeia archaeon | reverse complement strand
TATCTTTGATTTCTTGCCCTTGCTGTAATGAATCTGGATATACGTGTCAAGCTGCTGTTCAGGTTTCTTCAGATCAAGATTCTTGAGATTGACCACAAGGTCATAACTCTGGGTGAAATTGCGCTTTTTAGAACTATCTTTTAGTTTCTTTATAGCTTCTTTAATAGTATTTTCGTCAATCGCCATTGTTCCACCCTTCTATGGCCTTAAAGGCAATAGTCCAAGGGATTAATCTTGTATTAATTATATATGGCATAGAGAAAAGAGGTGGTTTATAAAGCTTATTGTACTGCAATGGATAATATTAATATATCTATAAAACACCCTTATAATGATGACCAGGCGCAAGGAGATAGCTGAGATTCTGGAAAAAGGGCCAATTTCTCCTTTTAACCTCGCAAACAAGCTTGGAGTGCCATTAAAAGAGCTTCTTGATGATTTAGAGCATATAAAGCTGAGCATAAAGCCAAGGCAGATAAAGATGATTCCGGCTTATTGCAAGAGCTGCGGTTTTGTGTTCAGGGAGAGAAGCCGCATAAAGACTCCCACAAAGTGCCCAAAATGCAGGGGAGAATGGATAGAAAGAGAGAAAATATACATTGAATAAATAGATTATCTTATCAAGATCACTGCTTCGGCAGTATCCCGAGCTTCTTCTCTGTCTCCTCTATCTTGAATATTGTCTTGACAACAGTGTCTGGATTAAGTGACATTGAGTGTATCCCTGCCTCAACAAGGAACTGCGCGAACTCTGGATAATCTGATGGAGCCTGGCCGCATATCCCAATGTATTTCCCTTTCTCGTTCGCCACTTTTATCACGCTTGCCACAAGCCTCTTCACTGCCTCGTTCCTCTCATCATAGATGTCTGCGATAAGCTCTGAGTCACGGTCGCAGGCAAGCGTGAACTGCGTAAGATCATTTGATCCTATTGAAAAACCGTCAAATATCTCAAGGAACTGGTCAGCAAGTATCACATTTGATGGGACTTCGCACATCACATTCACTTTCAGGCCATTCACCCCTTTCTTGAGGCTGTTCTTCTCCATCTCCTTGAGGACTTTCTTGCCTTCCTCGACTGTCCTGCATATCGGGATCATGACCTCAAGATTCACAAGTCCCATCTCTTCCCTCACTCTCTTGATTGCCTGGCATTCAAGCGCAAATCCTTCCCTATACCCTTCTTTGTAATAACGGGAAGCGCCTCTCCATCCTATCATGGGGTTGTCCTCTTTTGGCTCATATGCTGCTCCGCCGAGAAGATTTGCATACTCATTTGTCTTGAAATCACTGAACCTCAGGATAACCTTCTTAGGATAGAATGCTGCTGCGATTGTCGCAACTCCCTGGGCCAGCTTGTCCACAAAAAACTCCTTCTTGTCCTTGTAGCCGCGGCTTATCTCTTCTATCTTGTTCTTCAAGTCAGGATCCTTGAGCTTGTCGAAGTCAATCAATGCCCTTGGATGCGCTCTTATGTATGAGTTGATTATGAACTCCTCTCTTGCAAGGCCCACGCCATCATTTGGAAGGAAACTGAGATCAAATGCCTCCTCAGGGTTTCCTACATTCATCATTATCTGAGTCCTCAGTTTTGGAAGCGACTTGAGGTCTATTCTCTTTATCTCAAACTTCAGGAGCCCGTCATAGACATATCCTGCATCCCCCTCTGCGCAGCTTACAGTGACATTGCTGCCATCCCTGATTGTCTGGGTTCCGTTGTTTGTTCCCACAACACATGGGATGCCAAGCTCTCTTGATATGATCGCTGCATGGCATGTCCTTCCACCCCTGTTTGTCACAATGGCTGAAGCTATTTTCATTATCGGCTCCCAGTCAGGGTCAGTCATCTCTGTGATCAGGGCCTCTCCTTTCCTGAACTTCCCGATGTCCTTGACGTCCCTTATCACATGGGCCTTTCCCTGGCCTATCTTCTCTCCGACAGACCTTCCTGCTGCAAGGACTTTGCCTCTCTCCTTGAGCTCATATGTCTCAAGCTTTGTGGTATCTTTCCTTGACATGACTGTTTCAGGCCTTGCCTGCACAATGAACAGCTGGTTCATCTCCCCGTCTTTTGCCCATTCCATGTCCATTGGCTTGAAATATCCTGCTTTCTGGGAATAATGGTCCTCAATTATGCACGCCCACTTGGCAAGAGTAAGTATCTCATCATCACTGAGCACAAACTTCCGTCTGTCCTCTTCTGCCACAGGAACATTCTTTGTCGTTCCCTTGCTGCCCTGCATGTCATATATCATCCTTATTGCCTTCTCACCGACTTTCTTTGACACTATCGGCTTGAATCCCTGCTTCAGCGTTGGCTTGAACACATAATATTCATCAGGATTCACTGCTCCCTGCACAATATTCTCTCCAAGGCCATATGATCCTGTGACAAATGCAACATCCTTGAATCCTGATTCTGTGTCAATCGAAAACATAACTCCAGAGCATGCAAGGTCTGACCTTACCATCTTCTGGACGCCGATAGAAAGTGCAATCGTGAAATGGTCAAACCCCTTGTCCTCCCTGTAGGAGATTGCCCTGTTTGTGAACAGAGAAGCAAAGCATTTCTTGCATGCATCAATGACTGCCTCATCTCCTCTTATATTCAGATATGTCTCCTGCTGCCCTGCAAAACTTGCATCAGGCAGGTCCTCAGCAGTTGCGCTTGACCTCACAGCAACATCAACGTCCTTCTTCTCTTTGTTGTATGCTCCGCAGAGATCCCTGTATGCTTTGATTATGGAATCCCTTAGCTCAGGAGGAAACTCTGCATTCCTTATCATATGCCTTACCTTGTGCCCATGGTCAGCAAGGTTCTGCATGTCTTTTGTGTTCAAGTCCTTAAGAATATCCTTTATCTGGTCCTTTATTCCTGCCTTCTCAAGAAGATATCTATAAGCATAAGCAGTGACAGCAAATCCATTAGGCACTCTGACACCCTTTGATGTCAGGTTCCTGTACATCTCCCCCAAAGAAGCGTTCTTTCCTCCTACAAGAGGAACATCATCGATGCCCAGCTGGTCAAACCAGAGAATAAAAGCTGTCTTTTTCCAATCTTCTGGCATCTATTCACCTCTTTTGGAATAAATAAATACTATCCATATATAAATTTTGTTTTTAGAGACCCTTTCAGCATTTGCCATTCCATAATGATAATAAACTCTTTTATTTGGTTATATATTCAATGCCTGCATGGGAAGAAAAGTCGCTATAATAGGGTGCGGGTTTGTCGGCAGCACAGCAGCATATGCAATGCTCATAAAGGAGATTGCCAATGAGATAGTCCTCATAGACGTAAACAGGGAAAAGGCAGAAGGAGAGGCCCTTGATCTTGAGCATGGCATCCAGTTTGTAAAGAGCGGCAAGATCATCTATGGCAATTCATTTGATTTATGCGCAGGAGCAGATGTGGTTGTCATAACTGCAGGCCTTGCG
>DATDWE010000022.1:0-2844 GCA_035289765.1 Candidatus Nanoarchaeia archaeon | reverse complement strand
GCAGTTTATAAGCAAAGCAATAAGTTTCAGTAAAGATGAATAAGTTGCATATGAGAATTCAGGCTCTTAAATTAAGGTATCCTCCTTGCCTTTTTCCAGAGGTAATTGCCCTCGTCAGAGGAGATCTTCTTTGCCTTTGCTTCCATCTCTATCGGCTTTGCCTTCTCCTCCTCAAACTGGCCTATTGCTTTTGTCTGCTCTTTCATCTGCAGCTCTATTGTCGACATCTCCTCTTCGCTCAGCTGCTTGGGCGTCCACTGGAAGTTAAGGCCATCGCCTTCTTTTCTTGCGATGATGTTTATCATGAAATGCGCTGATTCCTGGCCTCCTGCAAGGCCGTTGTTCACGATGATGTTTGTACCCTGCGAATGCAGTGTCTCAAACAGCGCAATAGATATCTTGTTGGCTATGTTAAAGGCATGGCGGAACACGAAGTCAGGCACCTGCTCCAATATAGGATAATGCTCTTTAGGCAGCACAAGGACATGGCCAGGGGCTGCGGGCCTTTCATCAAGTACAGCTACTACCTTATCATCTTCATAGATCTTCTCATTGTTCCTGTCCCATATCGCTTGGCAAAACGCGCAGTCTTTCTTCATTTTGATCACTTGAACATGTCAGCTATCTTGTCTATATCTATCTCCTCTGGCTTCTCTTTCTCTTCTTCCTTCTTTGGCTCTCCGCCAAAAAGCTTCTCTGCCTCTTCTTCTAGCTGCTCTTCCCCTTCTTTCCCAGCTTTTTGTTCAGGAGCCATCTTCTTTGCCCTGTCAAGGTCAAGGACATCATGCTTGAGGCCGAACATCTCATCAATCCTTTTCTTGAGGACGACTGAGATTGCCTTGAGCTCTTTGGGATCAATCTCCTTGTGCGGGACATTGAACACCTTTATCCCGTCATTCTCCTTTCTGGGTATTATATGGACCATCAGATGCTGCGCTCTCTGGCCGGCAACAACGCCGTTTGCCACAAAGATATTTGTGCCCTGTGCCTTGAAAGCCTTCAGGCAGGCATGAGAGATTGCTTTTGCAACCATGAATATGTGGCCAAGAACATCTTCAGGGATCTGCGGCATGATCGCATAATGCTCTTTTGGAAGAAGGACAGCATGCCCTGGATTTGCAGGATTAATGTCAAGAATAGCAGTTACCTTATCATCCTCATACACCTTTCTTGAAGCGACCTTGCCAGAGACAATATGGCAGAATATGCAGTTCTGCTTCTGCAGCTCTGCGATCTGCTCAGGAGTCATATTCTTGAGGTCTTCTTCAGTAAGCTGCGGCATTTTATATGAGTTTATTTCTAATTTTATAAATATTTGTCTTATTGTTATATCATAATACTTCAGATTTGCTTGCCGACCGCCACCTCCCTGGCAGCTGACGGTCAAATCTCACTTTGTTCGATTTGCCCTGCTCGGCAGCCCGGAGGGCCCATCCCCAGCCTCGCCAGCGCCACGGTGGCGGTCGGCGTGACGGGGGTTGCCCCCTTCGGGGTGGCACGTAGGACAAAATTGAAGAGCAATTTTGGCCGTCGACCCGCCACCGCGTGGCGCCTTACAACAAATTATCCTCATTCTCCCATCATGCTCCAGTAGTCCATGACATCAAGGATCTCGCTGAACCTTTCTCTTGCTTTTCCTGCAGGAAGATTCATCAGTTCTCTTCTTGCCTTCTCTACATATTCATGGCTGAGCCTCTGGGCGTATTCAATCGCTCCGTGCTTCCTGTAGATCTCAGCAATATCTTCTGCCATGCTGGCTGTGAGATTCCTGTTTCCAGCTGATTTCATGATCCTTCTCCTCTCTTCTCTGCCAGCCTTCTGCAGAGCATAGACAAGCATAGGCGTTGCCTTTCCCTGCTTCAGGTCATTCATCACTGACTTGTTTGCAGCAGAGCCTCCAAGAAGGTCAAGGGAATCATCGATTATCTGGAAAGCGATTCCCATGCTCTTCCCAAATCTTCCGATAGCATTGACGTGCTTAACTGACGCTCCTGCAACAACTGCCCCTCCTTTCACAGAGCCTTCAATCAATGAGCCTGTCTTTAATTCAATCATCTTAATATAATCTTTAATGCTTCCATACTTCTTTTTCTCTGCCATCTCCATATCAAGAGACTGGCCCATGCAGCACTTCTCTCCTGCATCTCCAACTATGAGAAGCAGAGCCCGCAGCTGCTCCTTTGGCATGTCGTCTGAGAACTTTGATATCAGGGAATATCCCTTTGAAAGCAGGAGATCTCCTGTGATAATTGCATTATTCACTCCATATCTAGTATGCAGCGTCTTTCTGCCTCTTCTTTTGCCTGAGTTGTCTATCACATCATCATGTATGAGCGAGGCAGTGTGGAATATCTCATAAACAAGAGAGAAGTTCAGGGCATCCCTCCTGTTTCCTGAGAACATCTCAGAGGCAAGAATGCCTATGCATGCCCTAAGCCTTTTAGCTTTTTCATTAAGAAGAACCTCATTTGCATGGCTGTGCAGCTCAATGCCTTCATCAAATATCCTGCTGAGCTTTGAATTGATGATCCCTTTGTACAGCCCAGTCCTGCTGTCAAGCTCTGAGTAGATCATCTCAAGCATCTTTTTCTCCATTATAGTGTATGCTTCTTTATGGGGCCTTGCAGAAGTCAGCACAATCCCAAGAGCTTCCTGTATCTTCCTGTCTTTCTTTCCTTTCTCAACAAGGGCCTCAAGAGTCTTTTCATTCCATAGGATGTTCCTTATCTTCTTATCCCACTCTGTCTCATAATTGTTGAAGAAATCCCTTGCTTCTTTATCATAATTCCTGAGGTGCGCCTGGTTTCCTGTTCTCAAGAACCTGATGCAGTGCTTTGCTGCAAT